>JBLIKD010000082.1:0-8629 GCA_047636275.1 Flavobacterium sp.
TATCATGGGATTGTAATTCGAAGCCGATTCAAAATCGATAAATTTTTTATAGACAAAGCAAGTAATTTACAGTTTATAGCTCGTGTAGGTGCTGGTCTGGAAAGTATCGACTGTGACTATGCGGTATCAAAAAACATTACGCTCATTGCTGCTCCAGAGGGGAATAGGAATGCGGTTGCGGAGCATACCTTAGGAATGATTTTGTCTCTTTTCAATAATCTAAATAAAGCAGACAGAGAAATTCGGTCAGGACATTGGATTAGAGAAGGCAATAGAGGACATGAGTTGGATGGTAAAACTGTGGGTATTATAGGATATGGTAATATGGGTAAATGTTTTGCCAAAAAACTGCGTGGTTTTGAAGTGGATGTGTTGTGTTATGATATTAAGGAGCACGTTGGCGATGCTAACGCAAAACAGGTCTCTTTAAAAGAGCTACAACAAAAAGCAGATGTGGTGAGTCTTCATATTCCTTGGACACCAGAAACTAATAAAATGGTTGATGCTGCCTTTATAGATTCTTTTACGAAGTCTTTTTGGGTGTTTAATACCTCTAGGGGCAATAATGTAATTACGGCAGATTTGGTAGCGGCTATGAAAGCAGGGACTGTTCTGGGGGCAGGATTGGATGTAGTAGAGTACGAAAAATTATCTTTTGAAACTCTTTTTCAAGAAAAAAATACGCCTGAAGCGTTTCGATACTTATTAGAAGCGGATAATGTCATATTATCGCCTCATGTCGCCGGATGGACTTTCGAAAGTCATGAACGGCTGGCGCAAGTAATCGTGGATAAGATTAAAGCAAAGTATTTTAGTAAATACGAGTGATATTTAATGTAAAAGGGTCGGCGATTGGGAGCTTTATTTTTAAAGCAAAAAAGGGATTAAAAATTAGTTGCTTCATACGCTGGATTTATTTGGGTTTTGGGCTAAGAAGGAAATATAATTGAATTTTTGGAGCCGATTGATATCGATTTTAAATAAAATTTAATATATTTAATACTTCGATGTTAATCAATTCATCAGCTATCATGGAAAATTCAAACAAGGAACATTGGAATAATCCACAACCTGTAAGGGAAGATAATAAAAAATTAGCGGCAGGCATATTAGCACTACTCTTGGCGCCTTTAGGAATTCATAAGTTCCTTTTAGGATATACAAAGGAAGGAATAATCTGGCTTGTTATTAGTCTTGTCACTTGTGGTTCAGTAACTACACTATTGGGTTTTATAGAAGGAATAATCTATTTGACTAAGTCAGATGATGAATTCTATCAAACCTATCAGGTGAACAAAAAAAGTTGGTTTTGATAGGTGTAATGCCTTTGTAGGTTGAGCGTTGTTCCTTTTCTTCGAATCTATTAAAGCTATAAGTGGGTTTTAAAGAAAAAAAGTATCGATATAGCGAGACTTTTTTATTTCAAATTTAAATTTTCAAAACGAGGTGGGTTTGCCTTAATCTTCTTTGTCAGCTAATTTTTTTTCTAGTTCTGCCTGAAATTCTTCCATAACTGGTTTCATGGTACTTTCAGGAATATCAGCGATTCTAATGTACATTAATCCATCAACTGCATTATTAAATAAAGGGTCAACATTAAAAGCGACCACTTTTGCGTTTTGTTTAATGTATTTTTTTATAAGTACCGGTAAACGCAGAACTCCGGGTTCGAGCTCATCGATAATTTTATCAAATTTATTTAGATCAGCTTCTGTTTCATTAAAAATAAAATCTTTATCAGCATCTTTCAATTTTACTTTATAGGCTTTCTTAGGGTGAACATACTGTGCGATGTAAGGATCGTAATAATTCGATTTCATAAATTCAATCATCAAAGATTTTGAAAAATCTGAGAATTGATTACTGATACTAACACCTCCGAGAAGGAATTTATGTTCTGGAAAGCGTAAGGTGGTGTGAATTATGCCTTTCCAAAGCAAGAAAAGAGGCATCGGTTTTTGCTGGTATTCTCTTATGATGAACGCACGACCCATTTCTATGGATTGGTTCATCATGTCGTCAAGCTCCGGTTCAAAACGAAAAAGTTCATTCAAATAGAAACCTTCTATCCCATATTTTGGATAAATTTCTGAGCCTAATCCCATTCTATATGCTCCTGCAATTTTTTTTGCATCATCGTCCCATAAGAAAAGATGGTGATAGTATTGATCAAATTTGTCTAAATCGATAGACTCGTTTGTTCCTTCTCCTACTTCTCTAAATGTGATTTCACGCAATCGCCCAATTTCATGAAGAAGATTTGGAATTTTATTTGCTTCGGAAAAAAACACTTCGTAGTTTTTGCTTTGTAACAGTCTGCAATCCGTGTTTCGTAGAGCATTGATTTCTGCATTTATTTTTTCTCCGTTGGCAGGAGTCACGATTTCTTTAGGGCTTCTAGAAATTTTTAAATGTGGTGCGGTCAGTAATTTAAATTCTTTATCGTACGGATTGGCCAACATGTAAGTCTTTTTTCTCAGGAATTCGGAATATAGCTCTGTTGTTTTATATTCATTTTGTTCCGCGACAGAAATCGGTTTACCTATTCTAACTTTTATGACGCGGCGTTTCTGACTAAAAACTTCTGATGGTAATTTTGCGGTACGAAAGGTCCCACTGATTTTAGATAGAAAATAAAATAACCAACTATTTCTAGCGTGGAAATAAATAGGTACAACAGGAACTTGTGCTTTACGAATCACTTTAATCGCCCCTTCTTCCCATGGTTTGTCGACCATAAGTTTGCCGTCTTTGTAGCTGGAAACTTCGCCGGCAGGAAACATTCCGAGCGGCTTGCCATCACTTAAGTGACGTAAAGTTTCTTTAATCCCAATCACACTTGATTTGCGGTCCTTGTGATTTTCAAAAGGATTGACAGGCATGATGTATTTTTTGAGAGGCTCAATTCTATGCAACAAGAAATTTGCTATTATTTTGAAATTGGGTTCTCTTTCGAGCATTAATTTTAACAAAAGAACACCGTCGATTCCGCCTAAGGGATGATTCGAAATGGTTATGTAAGCTCCTTCTTTAGGGAGCCTTTTAAAATCTTCTTCAGGGATTTCAAACTTTATTTGTAAGTCGTCTAATATGGCGTTTAAGAAATCTACGTCTTTTAAATGTTTATTACCGTCATAAAATTTATTGAGCTTAGATATTTTTAATGCCTTCATTAAAAGCCAACCTGAAAACGTTCCCAGGACTCCATATTTCTCAGCATTTATTGCTTTTGCAACTTCTTTTGCGGTCACTAAACCCATTTACGTATTTTTTTTAAGGGAAAGGCAAAGATAAACAAAAAGTACATGATAGGCTATTATACAATTGTATTTTCTTGTTATTTCGACCGTTTGACTTTTATTTTTTAGTACTTTTGAAATTATAAATTATATAAAAATGAAGATTATTTCTTATAATGTTAACGGAATTCGTGCTGCAATTTCTAAAGGATTTATTGAGTGGCTAAAACAGGTAAATCCTGATGTAGTTTGCCTTCAGGAAATTAAGGCGTCTCCGGAACAACTTCCGTTATTGGATTTCGAATTAGCAGGATACCCCTATCATTATTGGTTTCCTGCCACAAAAAAGGGATATAGTGGAGTAGCTATTTTATCAAAAATAGAACCTAATAATGTAGTCTTTGGAACAGGGATTGAAGATATGGATTTCGAAGGAAGGACGATTCGGGTAGACTTCGATGAATTGTCTGTAATGAGTTTGTATCTGCCTTCGGGAACAAATAGTGCAAGACTGGGTTATAAGTTCTTGTTCATGGATGATTTCCAAAATTACATTACGGATTTAAAGAAAGAGATTCCTAATCTAGTAATTTGCGGTGATTACAACATATGCCATGAAGCCATAGATATTCACAATCCGGTTCAAAGTAAAAAAGTATCTGGTTTTTTGCCAGAAGAAAGAGCTTGGTTTGATGGGTTTCTCAATAGTGGATTCATTGATAGTTTCCGTTTTTTAAATAAAGAACCGGATAACTATACTTGGTGGACTGTTCGCGTTCCTACTGCAAGGCCAAGTAATAAGGGGTGGCGAATCGACTATTGTTTAGTCAGCGAGGCCTTGAGAGAAAGAATAAAAAGAGCACTTATTTTGCCCGAAGCAAAACATTCTGATCATTGTCCCGTTTTAGTAGAGATAGAGTAAGTTTAAAATAGAATATAACATAATATTTAAAGTATAAAATATGATAAAAAGAATATCACTAGTACTGTTAATTGTAGCGCTTTCAACTTCATGCGTGTCCAAGAAAATATACAACGACCTAGAAAATAGATACACGGATTTAAAGAAAGAGAACAGATCTTTAGCAGGGGAGTATTCAGACCTTTTACAAGCAAAGAATCAATTGGAACTAGATCGAGATGCATTAAAATCAGATTTGAGCAAAGTAACGTTAGCGCGCGACAAATGGCTTGCAGATTATGGTGCTCTAAGTAATAAGATGGATGTAATGCAGGAATCTTATAATGCTTTAGAGAAAAACAGTAACGAAGCGTTGCAAATTAACATGAGTAAAAACCGTGATTTGCTGTCGCAATTAGACGCTAAAGGAAAGGCGTTGGCGATTGAGCAGGAACGATTAAACAAAAGTGCCCAAAGGCTGCAAGAATTAGAATCATTGATTGCTGCCAAAGAAGCAACAATGAAAAAACTGAAAGAAACGCTTTCAAATGCCTTAAATAGTTTCGAAGGAAAAGGACTAACCGTAGAGCAAAAAAACGGGAAGGTATATGTATCCATGGAAAACAAATTATTGTTTAATTCCGGTAGTTGGGCCGTAGGTTCAGAAGGTAAAAAAGCAGTGGTAGAACTGGGGAAAGTATTGGGAGACAATCCTGATATTTCAGTTTTGATTGAAGGTCATACTGATGATGATCGTTTCAGTGCATCAGGTCCTATAGCTGACAATTGGGATTTATCTACTAAAAGGGCTACGGCGATAGTTGCTATTTTAAGTGAAAATAAAAGCATCAATAAGCAAAACTTAACCGCTGCCGGAAGAAGCGAGTTTTCGCCATTAGCCAGTAATGCTACAGCGGAGGGAAAAGCGAAAAACAGACGAATTGAGATTATCTTAACACCAAGATTAGACGAAATCGCTGAGATGCTGAATGAAATAAACTAAACCGTACCGTTTTAATTTAAAAAGGTTCAGCCCTATGGTGCTGAACCTTTTTTGTGTAAAGAAACGAAGGTTTCTAAAAAATCTGTTAACGCTCTACTATGCGCTAGCAATAAAAAGTACATTTGTAGACGTACACTTTTGATGTTTTTAATTTTAATCTAATAAATGAAATATACAACCTTACCTAATACTGAAATAGAAGTTAGTAAAATATGCTTGGGCACCATGACTTTTGGTCAACAAAATACGGAGGCAGAAGGACATGAACAAATGGATTATGCCCTTGGAGAAGGAGTTAATTTTTGGGATACAGCTGAGATGTACTCTGTTCCTGCACGTGAGGAAACCTACGGGGATACTGAAAGAATTATTGGAACCTGGTTCAAAAAAACAGGAAGAAGAGAAGAGGTGGTTCTCGCTTCTAAAATAGCGGGACCTAACCCTAACTTCACCTACATGCGCGAGAAGAATGACTTCTCGCCGGCAAGTATAAAATACGCTTTAGACAATAGTTTACAACGACTTCAAACGGATTACCTTGATCTGTATCAATTGCATTGGCCAGAGCGAAAAACCAATTTTTTTGGACAAAGAGGTTTTAAAGTCCAAGAGGACGGATGGGAAGATAATATCCATGCTGTTTTGGACACTTTAGGAGATTTCATAAAAGAAGGAAAGATCAAGCATATTGGACTTTCTAATGAAACGCCATGGGGCATCATGCGTTTTCTTGAAGAAAGTAAGCACCATCATTTGCCAAGAATAAAAACAGTTCAAAACCCATATTCTTTATTGAATAGGCTTTTTGAAAGCGGTTCTGCCGAAATTTGTGTTAGAGAAGATGTGGGGCTATTAGCTTACTCTCCAATGGCTTTTGGGATTTTATCTGGAAAATTCTTGACGGGAGAAAAACATCCGAACGCAAGAATTAACTTATTTCCTCAATTTGCAAGGTACAATAGTGCCCAGTGCGCCGAAGCGACAAAGTTATATCAGGAAATTGCACTTAAAAATGGGTTAACTTTAACAGAGTTGTCATTGGCTTTCATCGAACAACAATCTTTTGTGACTAGTACTATTATCGGAGCTACAACAATGGAACAACTGAAAGAAAATATAGATAGCATTCAAGTGTCATTATCAGATGAAATACTGAAGGCAATTGATGAAGTTCAGGCTATAATTCCTGATCCGGCGCCTTAATAAACTGTATTCGTATAATTATTAGAAAAGCCCGATACCTAGTAATATGGATCGGGCTTTTGATTTTAAAGACTTTTGACTTTTAAAACTCAAACTCTTCATTAACTGATACAGAATCAACGGGGATTGAATCTCGTACTTTTAATCGTAGATATGATTTTGCAGCACCTGAAATAAGCAGCGGTTGTGATTTGTAAATCGTATCGTCAATACTTAGTAGTCCTCTTTTAGACATGATATTCGTTAAAAAGGATTCCTGCGTGGCTGCAAAATTCCTCAGCTTGCCCTGGTCATTAAATTGATACATGAATTTTCTTGGGCTTGGGATGATTCGAGCCAAAAACAAACATTCGTTGAAAGTTAATTCAGAGGGGCTTTTCTGAAAGTAGAAACGGCTCGCTTCCCCTATTCCATATACATTGGGTCCCCATTCAATAATATTAAAGTAAACTTCAAGCATTCGTTCTTTGCTGACGATGCGATTGTTTTCTAGAATGTAAACTAGCAAAATTTCCTCTAATTTTCGAGATACTGTTTTCTCGCGGGTGAGGAAAACGTTTTTTATCAATTGCATGCTGATGGTACTGGCGCCGCGTGAGAATTTTTTAGTTTTTATGTTTTTGACAATAGATTGCTTGAACGCTTCATTTATAAATCCGTGATGTGAGAAAAAAGAAGGGTCTTCTGTAGTTAAAACACATTTTCTTAAGTACGGAGAAATTTGGTCTATCGGAGTATAATTTGGATTTGATAGCCCTACTAAAACCGGGCGCTGTAGTACTTCTTTTATAATTGCTCTGTACACGAACTCCCCGTTCAGTTTAGTTAGATTCGCTTCTCCATATTTTGTTATTTTTAAATTTTCCTTTCTCAAATTGCTGTCGAAAATGAGTTGGTCGGGTTTGTTTTTATTGAACTTAAAATCCAGTTTATAATCAAAAGTCCCCTCGGTTTGCATTCCTTGAAAATGGGTAAATAAGCCATCAGGGAGAGAGGAGATGAAATCCTGCGATTTCATCTTGGGAATAACTATTTTTAGTTTATAAATGGTGTCGCTTTCTGTGCCATAGGAGATGTAGGGATGTAATTTCACCTGATTGAATTGGACTGTGGAACTGCTGTCTACTGATATAAAATCCGAGCCTAGCAAGAATCGATAGTCAAAGCGGGCATTTTTAATCACAACATCTTTGCTTGCTATTTTTGAATGGTTTATCCTAAAGTTGGTAATCGAAGTAAAGCCATCAATATACAATTTGCCGCCACTTTTTTCAATATTTTCAATATTTAATCGAATTGAATCAAAGCTGGACTTTAGATTATAGCGTTCATCAAAATATGGTACTTTGATTGCTCCAGTATCTTTGTTAAAGATTTGAATGTCGACTTTATTATTGCGCGGATCTGCGAAACCGCTAATTTTCCAACGCTGAGAAAAAGTATTGGTTTGGACATTTATGGAGGTTTCTAGTTCTTTATCAGAAAGCAGTAATTTTTTAATATCGACAGTTGCTTTTTTACCATTATCATCCAGTTTGAACCTTAGGTTTTCGATCCTCATATCCGTTGGAATCAAGTTCAATGCTTTCGAAATAATTCTATAAGCAAAGTCGGCATAATCTCTTTTTTCATTGGTACTTGATTCTCCATTATTTTTCTTTAGGAATGCGGCGAAATTTTTCACATTGCCTTTCTGAATGAGCTGTACCATTCCGTTTTTAATTTCCAGCGTGCCCAGTTGAACATCACCCAACAGCAAATGCCAGAAATTAATATTGGTTTTTATTTTTTGGATCCTAAACAGCGTATCTGCATTTTTAGGAACCAAGGTGATTTCAGTCAGGAGGATCCCTGAAAAACCGTCAAAAGTTGCTTTTCGTATGGATAAATCACTGTTGTACTTCTGCTCAATTTTAGTTGAAGCTTTTTCAATTGTTTGCTGTAAAATAGAATTTCTAAAAACAAAAAAACTGACTGCGGTTAGTATTATGAATGCCATGAGTGCTTTCAGGAGCAAAGTTATCTTCTGTTTTCCGGTTTTCATGAATTGTAGCCTTTCTTAAGAATCGATTGATTAACAAATTTATAAGAATATTTGCTAATCTTTTTTTTTGATTGTAAAAATTAGATTATTTGCTTAATTTTTTATTTTGAGAAAAAAAACTACAATACTTGAGTATTGTAGTTTTTGGTACGTAGAATATCGTACGGTTTGAAATAACGTTAAATTGGAATTACATTTTAAGGATTATGTGTTTAATAGGGATTAATTTAAGTAGGACG
>JBLIKD010000083.1:0-8563 GCA_047636275.1 Flavobacterium sp.
TCAAATCTTCAGCAACAACACTTCAATACCCATTGTCCTTACCGAGAACGACAGCATCATCAATACCGTTAACATCGATGACGCCATTGTAAGTGACAACATCAGAGCTATCGCATTTTTATCAGACTTAAAAAATGAAAATAATCCTATTGTAATAGAGTATGATCCTGGAAAATTCCAAAAATTATATTACGGCAATTCGGCACTACTGAATAAACTAAAATATTACCCCGTCTCCTTAGTGCTTATTATTGTGTTGTTTTCTGCCTTGGTCTATTATTTTTACCGCAGCACAAAAATAGCGACCCAAAACAAACTTTGGGCGGGAATGGCAAAAGAAACAGCGCATCAAATAGGCACGCCACTTTCTTCCTTAATAGGATGGGTTGAAATCTTGAAATCGGAAAATGTTGATGAATCAACAACGATCGAGATTGAAAAAGATATTGAGCGCTTACAAACCATTACAGACCGTTTCTCAAAAATTGGCTCAGAACCCATATTAGAAAAGAAAGACATTGTAGAAGAGACCTTGCAATCCTATACCTATCTTCAATCTCGCTTTTCAAAAAATATTGAGTTCACTTTCGAAGGTCCAAAATTACCTATTTTCGTTATGCTTAATCCCACCTTACACAGCTGGACCATTGAAAATCTTGTCAAGAATGCTATTGACGCTATGAAAGGACGAGGAAAACTAGCTTTAAAAATAGAACAAGATCATGATTCCGTAAAAATAAGTGTTACTGATAGCGGAAATGGAATACAGAAGAAACAATTCAAACGCGTATTTGAACCTGGTTTCACTACTAAAAAAAGAGGCTGGGGATTAGGATTATCGTTAACAAAAAGGATTGTAGAAGAATACCATAGAGGATCAATAAAAGTATCCCATTCTGAAATAGGAAAAGGTACCACCATGCAAATCAGTCTAAAAAAAGCATCCTAACTTTAACTCTCTTTACATCCGATTTGTTTTTAAAACATCGTTTCCCTTACTGCTTTAGACCTGCTTAAGTAGGCATGTACAAAAGCTGCGTGCTCTTCTGTCTGACGAATTGATTCTTCTAACGATTGTTTAATGGTATTTACACTTGAAAGATTTCTTGCGTCAGTAGATCCAAAATTATTTATCATTTCCTGACAACGACGTAACTTGTTTTTTGGTCCATCTATCATGGCTTTCAAATCTTTGTCTGAGGTTATGGGTTTGAACTGCTTGTTTCTATACTTAATGAATTTATTTAAGTCATCTAAACCCTCATTATAGAGCGACACGACGGTATTGAAATAATCGGATATCTTTACTTGTTTGTAATATTCTATCTTGCTTCTTTCATAAGTAAGCTGATTCAATATCATCTTATTGACAACTCCATTTTTTTTTATTCGTGCTGATGAACCGATTAACTGTTCCACTTCAGATGATTTATAATATTTTGAAATTTCAGCTTCAAAATCAAATCGCTTTTTTGATTTATCAACACTAGTACTTCCATTATAAAACTCTTGATTTGAAATGGGATAATTAAGAAATTGCCACATATAATCAAACGGCATGTGAGAAGTAATTATTTTGATAGGATTCGCTTTAAAATAACGATCATCAAAAGCATTAAAAAACTTTCTATTATTCACATAGCCAGAACCCCAAGTTGGATCGAAGATATACCACTGATTATCAATTTTAGAAGCACACCAAGCATGAGACATAGGGTCTACGGCTCCGTTTTGTTTTGTATAACCGCTTATGATCTCCGTATCAATACCCACTTTATTTGCTATTTCCTTAAATATTTTAGCATAATCACTACACACTCCTTTTTTACTCTTCAGTATTTTTGCGCTATTATTTTCTAAAGCTTCTTTGTTATTTAATGCTACCATCTTATCTACATCATAACTGATATTTGACGCTGTCCAATAAAAAACAGCACGTATCTTATCATCCTCAGTCTGAAAATGAGCATTGATGTAATCCGCAATTGCATCTGTTGAATACGTTAACCGAATGGGTATTTGAGAAATTTGCTGGTCAACTAAAGTGTATTGCGTCTGCTTTTGAGCAAAAGTTACAATTGAAAAAAGCAAAGAGAATGCTATGTATATCTTTTTCATTTGATCTGGGTTCCGTATAAATAAAAAGGGATTAGATTTTCACCTATTCCCTTTTAAACGAAAACTATACCATTTTATTTGAAACGCTACATTTTAGCTTTAATATTTTCTGCCAATACTCCAAATTCTACTGCCGATAAAGAAACTTTATTTTGAAAACGCATTTCATCCATCTCATTCAGTGGAATAAGATGAACATGTGTATGAGGAACTTCAAGTCCTACGACTGCCATTCCTATCCTTTTGCAAGGAACTGCTTTTTCTAAGGCAATAGCCACTTTTCTTGCAAAATGCATCAGTCCTAAATAATGTGCTTCGTCCATATCAAAAATCTTATCGACTTCAAATTTTGGTATACAAAGCGTATGCCCTTTTGCATTTGGATTTACATCCAAAAAAGCCAAATAATGATCGTCTTCGGCTATTTTATAACAAGGGATTTCTCCGTTTACTATTTTAGTGAATATTGAACTCATTGTAAATTTTATTTTTAATCCTTTAGTTGCGCTTTGGCTGGTTATTTTGGTTTAGCCTATTAAAATCAAGCTACTAAATTCTTTTTTTTAGTTACGAGAAATCTCTAAAATTTCAAATTGCAGCATACCATTCGGGACCGTAATTTCAGCTATATCGCCGACCTTCTTACCAAGTAATCCTTTCCCTATAGGCGAGGTAACTGATATTTTACCGGTTTTTAAATCCGCTTCACTTTCAGCAACAAGCTTATAATTCATTTCCATTCCGTTAGATTGATTCTTTATTTTCACATTAGATAAAACTAGCACTTTAGAAAGATCAAGATTTGTTTCATCTATCAGTCGCGCATTAGAATGTACTTCTTCGAGCTTTGCAATTCTCATCTCCAACATTCCTTGTGCTTCTTTTGCTGCATCATACTCGGCATTTTCAGACAAATCTCCTTTATCTCTAGCCTCGGCAATATCTGCAGATGCTTTTGGACGCATTACGCTTTTTAAATAATCTAATTCCTCTCTCAATTTCTTTAATCCTTCTGCCGTATAATAAGATATTGCGCTCATAATTTCATCGTTTATGTAAATAGAAAAAATCCCATCAGGACGGGATTTCTTTCCACAAAGATACTTTTATTTTTTCTAGTGAATAATTATATGATAATCATATATAATTCAAATGTAAATAAATTAAATTTGTTTCGCTAATACTTTCAATTTATTTTAAATAATGAAAAAACACCTCCTATTACTCGCAATATTACCTTTCTTTTTTAGCTGTAGCAACAGTGGTTTTAACAATAATAACCCCTACTTGCCTAACTACACATTCACCATAGATATCAATATGAACTTGCCAGCCTATTCTAATCTTCAATACCCCAGTAATGCAATCTATTATGCCGGTCAAGGCATAAGAGGCGTTTATATTTTCAATACTGGAAGCGGCTACAATGCTTACGAGGCTGCCTGTCCTAATCAAGCTTTAAGCGCTTGTTCTACTATGACTCTAAAAGGCATCAACGTAGTTTGTGCCTGCGACAACACAGAATACAGTTTGTTTACCGGTTTAAGCCAAGGTGGTTCACAATATCCACTAAAACAATATCGTGTGGAGGTTAATGGAAGTGTATTGCGAGTTTATAATTAATTACAGCTTATAACTAATCGACAACAAGAATACTCTAGGCAAAACAAAGGTCGAACGCTCACTGATCAAATAATCCGAAAAACAATAATCATTTTTTATCTTGTTACTCCATAGGTTATTGACTGACAATTCGAATCCGAAAGTGCTATTCTTTTTTTGGTAACGCAACGAAGTATTCACAATATCATAAAAATTACTTTAATTAATATTGTTCGTGTTTTTGAAATTTTCATATTCGAATTTATAGGTCACAAATTTGAAAAAAGTTACGTCGGCATCTGTTTGAAAGTTCGATTTTGTCAAACCTGAAAACTGGCTAAATCCTTTGGTGTAACAAAACTGAAACCCAGCCATTTTTTATGTGCCGTTTTCAATAATATCCGAATTTTTTGATTGTTTCTGTCACTAGAAGTTGAGGCATTATTTAATGTTTGAAAATAATTAAACCAACGCACACGTGTCTTTAGTTTCGTGCTAAAACGGTATGTTTTTTTGTAAAAGAGCCATTAACGCTAGATGTAGTTTCCGGATTATCTGCGAATGCTGACGTACTGAATTGATTGATTCCGCCAAGTTGCATCCCATTTCTACTGGCATTTACTTTTTTACTGAAACTTGCCCTTCCCTTACTCATAATCCCAAGCTACTCATACATTTTAGAATACCTCAAATTAACCCAGTGGTATTGTTCTTTTCTAAAAACGCATTGCCTTTTTAAACCAAACTATAATATTATAAGGTATGATCGTTAGCAACATTACACTGTATGTTTTACGAATCGTATCGATCTACATAATTTGCAGTTAGTACCCAACAATCAGCTCTTACAACTTCCTGTTAAATCTCTTTTTTCTCAGTTTCTTTTTCTTGAACCTCTGTCACTTCAACACTGTTTGCCATCGCAACTCCACTAAACGCTACAACTACTACTAAAGCGGCAAATATTAATATTTCCTACCTAGCCACAATAAACATCAATAATGAAGATGAATTTAAAGAATTAGCCCGTCCGATTATCTAGTATTTGACAAGTAAAAGTAAAGTTAATAGCAACTTTGAAACAAAAAAAGCCTGAAAGCATATGCTTTCAGGCTTTGTATCACCTACGATAGTCTAAACTAAAACTTCAAGGTCAATCCAGCTAAGAGATTGATTCCCGCTTGCGGATAATACCCTGCGCCTTCAATCGTTTTAACCGCTGGTGGATTAGAGTAATCATCGTCATAAGTATAAAAATAACCGTTTGAGATATATTTATAATCAAAGATATTATTTACTAAAACCGACAGCACAATTGCTTTAAATACTGACTTCGGTTTTATTTCATACGACGCATTCAAATCGTTTACAAAATAAGATCTCAATTTAGAACCTTCAGAGTCGATATTCCCCATGTATTGCTCTCCTACAAACTTAGACAAAAACGATATTTGAAAATTGCGTACCGGTAAAAAAGTAATGACATTTCCAACAATAATATCTGGAGAATAGGCAATATTTGTATTCCCTAAAGCAGTTAAAACGCCATCTCTTGTAAAGAAAAAATCTTTGTTCTTATTAGTACTGATAGTCATATTAGGCCTGATTAACAACTTATCCGTGATCGCAACAGTAGCGTCAAGTTCCAGTCCAAAACGATAACTGTCTCCACTATTTTTTCTAATTGGAGCACCCACATCATCTAACTCTCCAGTAAGAATCAATTGATCTTTGTACCCCATATAATAAAAGTTAGCATTGAATTTTACTTTTTCACTTGCATGACGCAATCCCAGTTCAAAATCATTTAACTTTTCCGGAATAGGACTTCCATTTTCATAATCAGTTCTGTTAGGCTCTCGATTGGCTCTAGCATATGAAAAATACAGCGCATTATTAGTATTGATTTCGAAATTTAAACCCGCCTTTGGATTAAAGAAATTAAAATTATCATTCACCATTCCAGTTTCGGCTCCATTAGCCTTGTAATGCACATTTCTCAACTGCAAATCACCAAATAAACTCAGTTTATCAGCAATTTGGTAATTGGCTTTCGCAAAAATATTTCCATCATTTTTAGAAGCATAATCATCATAATAAAGATCTTGCTTTTCGCTTGTGGACGCGTACCGTGCCCAAATTACCTTGCCAAAATGATTTCCTTCATACTTGTTGTATCCTCCACCAAAAATCATCTCTACCTTTTCATTTTTGTATATCGCAGAAAAAGTAGTCCCATAAAAGTCATTATCTAACCATTTTTGACGCACTAGATCTGTTCTGTTGATTGTAGCGCCATTACTAACAATTGGAGTTAATCCATAAGCGGAGAATTTTGCATTTTCTTTATAGTTCTCATAATAGCCTTTCCCTTTAGTGTAATGAAACGCTAAATTAGTACTCCAGTTCGTTGATACTTTTTCATTCCAATGCAATTGATAATGATCTTGTTGGTAATTATCGGTTTCATTATCATAAAAACGACTGTTTCCAGATGCATCTGTGTACATTCCTGCAGTATTGAAGGTTCTGTCATTTTTTAGCAAATCTAAATCTTCTAAACCATTCCAAGACTGATAGGTTCTTTCTGTTCCTCCAAAAGCCAACGCCTTAATCAAGGTCGTTTTACCTACATAAGTTCCTTGCAAGAAATAGGACTTTAAATCAGAAGCCGCTCTGTCGATGTACCCGTCTGATTTTAGAGCAGAAACACGTCCAGCTAGTTCAAAATGATCATCAATTAAACCTGTACTAAACTTAACGGTATGTTTTCTGGTATTAAAACTCCCAAAAGAATTAGAGATTTCGCCATTGCTCTCTTTTGAATAAGAATCGGTCAACATGTTTAAACTTGCGCCAAAGGCACCCGCTCCGTTAGTTGAAGTTCCTACTCCGCGTTGCAACTGTAAACTCTCTAAAGAAGAAGCAAAATCGGGCATATTGACCCAATAGGTTCCGTGACTTTCGGAATCATTGTATGGAATTCCATTTATAGTTACATTCACACGTGTCGCGTCGCTACCACGGACACGAATACCTGTATACCCTACTCCATTTCCAGCATCAGAAGTAGTTACTACCGATGGCAAATAATTCATTAAAATAGGAATGTCTTGACCAAGGTTTCTAAACTTGATATCCTCTTTATCTAAGTTGCTAAAGCTGACCGGCGTTTTTGTTGTAACTCGAATAGCCGAAACGAGTACCTCATCCAACTTATTAACAGAGGTCGAATCTTTAACTTGTGAAAAGGAGAGAAAAGAAAAAAAAGAAAAGAAAAGAGACAACAAAAGAGTTACATGTTGTGTCTTTGCGCCATTGTGGCGAGAAAAATTAAAAATAGTATTCATCCGTAAAACAGATTACGAATAAAAGGGGGAATTATTCTTTTTGTTAAATTAAATAAATGATTGTTTCCTACGACAAAAAAAGAGCGTACTCTCTATAATTATGTCGTTTTTTCCCTTAGCGACATTACTCGCTCAGGTTCGTTGGGTATGATCTCAGCTCGTTATTTGGAGCACCCCTTTGAGACAACGCAAAGATAATCTTAAAAAAATCAAAAATCCTACAAGAAATTAAATTTAATATTGCTTCCATTAAAACCAACTGCTAAACCAAAATAAGCGTTGATTTTCAAATGTTTAAAAGTACTGTTTTTAATTCCAAGCACTTGAGTGGCTTATTAATATAGCCATGAACAAAGGAGTAAGACAACGCCTTTTCCCTGTCTTCATCAGAAATCGAACTAGTAACGATAATTACTTTTAAAGTATGTGAAATTGAAATTAAATTTTCTAAAATTTGAAAACCATCCATAACAGGCATATTTAAGTCTAATAATAGTACCGTGTTTTCTAACTCACTAAAGTTGTCATGAATAAAATTAAAAGCGACATCAGATTTACAATAACTTTTAATGGAGCTATTGTCAAAATGTTTTTGAATTTCAAATTCAATTAAAAACAGCATGGTTTCATCATCATCAATCAATATAAAATTGGGGTTCTCCATATCTAAAAGTCTATTTTTACTGTTGTTCCTTTCCCTACCTCACTTTGCAGTTGAATTTTACCATTGTAATTTTCAACAATTAGTTTGGTTAAATACAAACCAATTCCACTTCCGGTTTTCTCATGATGAAAACGCTTAAAAGGTTTGAAAAGCTTCTCTTTTTGAAAATTAGAATCAAACCCAATACCATTATCCTTTATTATAATTGACCTGGTTCCATCATCTATTTTAGTTATGACTTCAATAAATTTGGCTCTGTCTGGATCATCTGAAGCATATTTGACAGCATTACTTATAATGTTCTGTAAAACAGTGTTTAAATGAATCTCCGACATTGAAAAGGTGGGGCATCCAGAAAAATCTGACTTTATCTCTATTTGCTTTTGATCGATTAGGTATTTGAGTTGTAAAATTACATTATTGAATTCAGGTTCAATATTTTGATCCTTTATAGCTCCCTTTGAAAAGCTTTCCTTTTGTTTAATAATTGTTGTCAAACTATCTAATGTCTTTTTCATCAACGCAACACTAGAGATAGCATTATCAATTAGCCGTGATTTAAACTCCGGGTCGGAGTCCCCATTTTGCAAAAGGTCTAGTAATCCTTCCATATTCGTTAAAGGACTCCTAAGGTCATGAGAAGCAATCAAAGTCATTTGTTTTAATTCATTACTGTTTTCAATTAGCTTTCCCTCCAGTCTAATCCTATTTTTCAACTCTAGCTTCAATTTTCGATTTTTATCAAATAAGTTGTTTCTAACTTTATTTAGAATACTATTAAAAATTAATGTCAAGATGATTATCATTGAGACTGACATTATAAGTAAAA
>JBLIKD010000084.1:0-8503 GCA_047636275.1 Flavobacterium sp.
CTTCATCAGACTCATCTTTAAGTGAAATTCCACGAACTCCTGAAGCCGTTCTTCCCATTGGACGGGTTTTAGATTCTTCAAAACGAACTAATTTACCTGATTTAACAGCAAGTATAATCTGACTTGTCCCATTAGTTAATTTTGCTTCTAACAACTCATCTCCTTCTTTGATAGTAATTGCTGCAACACCATTTACCCTAGGCTTCGAATATTTCTCTAAAGACGTCTTCTTAACCTGACCTTTTTTAGTCACCATAATTAAATTATGACTCTTAATGTAGTCTTGGTCTTTTAAATCTTGGGTACAAATAAATGCTTTTACCTTATCATCGCTCTCGATATTAATAAGATTTTGAATCGCTCTCCCTTTGGCTGTTTTACTTCCTTCCGGTATTTCATAAACACGCATCCAGAAACATTTTCCTTTTTGGGTAAAGAACATCATATATTGATGGTTTGTTGCAACAAACATATGCTCTAAGAAATCTTGATCTCTGGTCCCTGCACTTTTTTGACCAACTCCTCCTCTATTCTGTGTTTTGTACTCCGTAAGATTTGTACGTTTAATATATCCTGCATGAGAAATAGTAATTACCACATTCTCATCAGCAATCAAATCCTCAATACTTACATCTCCACCTGAATATTCAATTAATGAACGACGCTCATCTCCGTATTTTTCACGAATTTCAATAAGTTCTTCTTTTATCAAAGCGACCCTTAAATTAACGTCTGCTAATAAAGCTCTTAAACGCTCTATCACTTTCATAATTTCTTCATACTCCGCCCTTAACTTATCTTGCTCGAGGCCTGTAAGTTGGCGCAATCGCATTTCAACAATAGCTCTTGCCTGAATATCAGATAATTTGAATCTTTCAATTAATTTACCTTTTGCTTCTTCCGTACTTTTTGACCCTTTGATTAAGGCAATAACCTCATCAATATTATCTGATGCAGCGATCAAACCTTCCAGAATATGGGCTCTTTCCTCAGCTTTACGCAATTCATATCGCGTTCTACGGATAACCACATCATGGCGATGTTCCACAAAATAGTGGATCATATCTTTTAGATTCAACATCTGCGGACGGCCTTTCACTAATGCAATATTATTGACACTAAAGGAAGACTGCAATTGAGTGTACTTATATAATGTGTTTAGAACTACATTTGGTGTAGCATCGCGTTTCAACAGATAAACGATACGCATACCATTCCTATCTGATTCATCACGAATATTTGCAATTCCTTCAATTTTTTTATCATTTACCAGATCAGCGGTACGCTTAATCATATCTGCCTTATTGACTTGGTAAGGAATTTCGGAAACGATAATACATTCTCTACCCTCGACCTCTTCAAAGCCAACTTTAGCGCGCATTACCACTCTTCCTCTTCCTGTTTTGAATGCTTCACGAACACCTTCATAACCGTAAATAATACCTCCGGTTGGAAAATCTGGTGCTTTGATATAGTTTATTAATTCGTCTATCTCAATATCATTATTATCCATGTACGCCAACGTACCATCAATCACCTCGGTAAGATTGTGAGGAGGCATATTAGTTGCCATACCTACAGCGATACCGGTTGCTCCATTTATTAATAATGTAGGAACACGAGTTGGCATTACTTTTGGCTCATACAAGGTATCGTCAAAATTCAACTGAAAATCAACAGTTTCTTTTTCTATATCTGCCAGTATTTCTTCTGAAATCTTACGCATTCTAGCCTCTGTATAACGCATTGCTGCGGGGCTATCACCATCAACAGATCCAAAATTACCTTGACCGTCAACTAGTAGATAACGCATACTCCATTCCTGAGCCATACGAACCATAGCATCATAAACAGATGTATCTCCATGAGGGTGATACTTTCCTAAAACTTCCCCCACAATTCTGGCGGATTTTTTATGGGCTTTATTTGAAAAAACTCCTAAATCATACATTCCGTAAAGAACTCTTCGATGTACTGGTTTCAAACCATCTCTAACATCTGGAAGCGCTCTTGATACAATTACTGACATCGAATAATCAATGTAAGCTGATTTCATTTCATCTTCTATGTTAATAGGAATTAACTTTTCTCCTTCAGACATAAGTTGTTATATTAAAATATTATATTAGTTTCAAAACGTGCCAATATACGGCTTTCTGAAATTTTATGAGGTGTTTTAACACTCTTATTTCAAAGATTTATTAACAAATTCCACCGCCCACTCGTTTAGTAAATTTATGTAATTTTAAATTAAATAGTCCTTTTATTTGTCAATAACATGACAAGATATCTTAAGGTACGGTTCTTGTTTTTAAGATACTAATTCACTAAATTTACATATATAAAATATACAATATGGATGATAATTTTTCACCAAGAGTAAAAGACGTTATTACCTACAGCAAAGAAGAAGCTTTGCGACTGGGTCATGATTTCATAGGAACTGAACACTTGATGCTAGGTATCCTTCGAGATGGTAATGGTAAAGCAATTCAAATATTAAATAGTCTTTCTGTCGACTTAGATCATTTACGAAAAAAAGTAGAAATCCTAAGTCCCGCCACCCCTGGCGTAGAAACAAGTGTAGAAAAGAAAAACCTTCATTTAACAAGACAGGCAGAACGCGCTTTGAAAACTACTTTTTTAGAAGCAAAAGTATTCCAAAGTTCCTCTGTCAGTACAGCACATTTATTACTTTGCATTTTAAGAAACGAGAACGATCCAACAACCAAACTACTGAATAAACTTAAAATTGATTATGATGTAGCTAAAGAACAATACATTAATATGGCACCAAACGAAGAAGAATTCTTGGAGAATTTACCAAAAGCTGCGGACTCCTACAATGACGATTCAGGACAAGATGACAGTCTTAAAGAAGGTAATTTTAATAATCCGGTCAACAAATCAAATAAAAAATCCAAAACGCCCGTATTAGATAATTTTGGTAGAGATTTAACAGAAATGGCCGAAGAAGGGAAATTAGACCCTGTTGTAGGACGTGAGAAAGAAATCGAACGTGTTTGCCAAATTTTGAGCCGACGTAAAAAGAACAACCCACTCCTTATCGGTGAGCCCGGAGTTGGAAAATCAGCTATTGCAGAAGGTTTAGCTTTGCGAATCATACAAAAGAAAGTGTCCCGAATCCTGTTCAACAAACGCGTTGTTACTTTAGACCTTGCAAGCCTTGTTGCCGGAACTAAATACAGAGGACAGTTTGAAGAACGCATGAAGGCCGTAATGAATGAGTTAGAAAAAAATGATGATATCATTCTTTTCATTGATGAAATTCATACAATTGTAGGTGCAGGTGGTGCAACCGGATCTTTGGATGCCTCCAACATGTTTAAGCCCGCTTTAGCAAGAGGAGAAATCCAATGTATCGGCGCAACGACATTAGATGAGTACAGACAATACATTGAAAAAGATGGCGCATTAGAGAGACGTTTTCAAAAGATAATTGTTGAACCTACCTCTGTAGAAGAAACAATTACCATTCTAAACAACATCAAGAACAAATACGAAGACCACCACAATGTTATTTATTCACAAGATGCTATTGAGGCCTGTGTCAAACTAACAGATCGCTACATGTCAGAACGCTTCTTGCCAGACAAGGCTATCGATGCCTTAGACGAAGCGGGGTCACGTGTTCACATCACGAATATTGAAGTTCCTAAAAAGGTTCTCGATTTAGAACGTCAATTGGAAGAAATTCGCGAACTAAAAAATGTAGTTGTTAAAAAGCAAAAATACGAGGAAGCTGCAAAACTTAGAGATGATGAGAAACGCATCGAAAAAGAATTGGCAATCGCCCAAGAACAATGGGAAGAAGATGCAAAAAACAATCGAATTGAAGTTACAGAGGACAATGTTGCTGATGTAGTATCGATGATGACTGGGATTCCCGTGAATCGTATTGCACAAACAGAAAGCAATAAACTAGCTATATTACCGGAACTGATCGAAAGTAAAGTTATTGGACAAAAAGAAGCTGTTTTAAAAATTGCCCGATCTATTCAGAGAAATCGTGCGGGATTGAAAGATCCAAACCGACCAATTGGTTCCTTTATTTTCTTAGGTCAAACCGGGGTTGGAAAGACGCAACTAGCCAAGGTCCTTGCTAAAGAATTATTTGATTCTGAAGACGCATTGGTTCGAGTGGACATGAGTGAATACATGGAGAAATTTGCAATCTCTCGTTTAGTGGGAGCGCCTCCCGGATACGTAGGTTATGAAGAAGGCGGACAATTAACAGAGAAAGTACGCAGAAAACCATATTGTGTTGTGTTGTTAGATGAAATCGAAAAAGCACACCCTGATGTTTTTAATATGTTATTACAAGTCTTAGATGACGGTTTTTTAACTGATAGTTTAGGCCGAAAAATTGATTTCAAAAACACTATAATTATCATGACTTCGAATGTTGGAGCAAGACAATTGAAAGATTTTGGACAAGGTGTAGGTTTTGGCACAGCTGCAAGAACTGCAAATGCTGATGATAATTCTAAAAGTATTATTGAAAATGCGTTGAAAAAAACCTTCGCACCGGAATTCTTAAACAGAATTGATGACGTAATCGTGTTCAATACGCTAGAGAAACATGATATTGATTTAATTATCGAAATCGAGTTGAAGAAGCTATACGCGCGCCTAACGGAACTTGGATATAAATTAACTCTTTCTGAGAAAGCAAAAGCTTTTATTGCAGAAAAAGGTTTTGATAAGCAATTTGGCGCAAGACCACTAAAAAGAGCCATTCAGAAATACGTTGAAGACTCACTTGCTGAAGAGATTATTACTTCTAAAATTGCTATTGGAGATGAAATCTTCATGGATATTGAAGAGGGAGCTACAGAGCTGAATGTAAAAGTACATAAAGCCGAAGAGCCAACTAAGCAATAGCATTCCACGTTATTTAATAAAACAAACCCGTTACATTTTTATAATGTAGCGGGTTTATTCTTTACCTACTTTCTGCATATTTTATAAAAACAAATATTTACATTTGACTTTTATAATTCGGACTTAACAAAAATAAATAATATGCCGCAAGAAAAAGTTATTCTAGGTAGTGAAGAATGGTGTTCCTTTCCTGAGTTGGATATTCCTACAATAAAAGCCCGTGTAGATTCTGGCGCAAAAACATCTGCCTTACATGCTATTAACATAGCTCCTTTCATCAAAAACGAAACAAATTGGGTACGATTTGATATCAACCCTATTCAGAATAATTTAAAGACAGTTATTCACTGTGAAGCTCCTCTAATAGATAAACGTATCGTAAAAAGCTCTAGCGGTTTTCGAGAGCAGCGCTATGTCATTCAAACTAATTTAAAAATAGGAGACGCTATTTGGCCTATTGAAATGACATTGACTAATAGAGATTCCATGGGATTCAGAATGCTTTTAGGAAGAGAAGCTATGAGTGGCAGAGTTCTGGTTGATCCTGCGCAGCAATACCTTTTGGGTCAGCCGACCAATGATAGTCTTAAAGAATTATATAAAAACTCAGAGAAAGCAAGTACCGGCTTGCGTATTGGAGTTTTAGCTAGCAATCCAGAATTGTACAGCAACAAACGGATAATGGAAGCGGGTGAGATGCGTGGTCACGAAATGCATTTCTTAAACATCAAAGAGTGCTACATGAGACTTGATGCGGAAACACCGGAAATCCACTATCGAGGCGGAATTATTTTAAATCAATTTGACGCTATTATTCCACGAATAAGACCTAGCATTACCTTTTACGGCTGTGCGTTAACAAGACAGTTTGAAGCGTTAAAAGTGTATTGCCTCAACTCAGCGGCAGCAATAACCCAATCCCGTGATAAATTGTATTCGTTACAATTGCTATTAAACAGTGGTATAGGAATTCCTACAACAGGATTTGCCAATTCTCCTTTAGACACCAATGATTTGATCAAAATGGTAGGCGGTCCCCCACTCATCGTAAAATTACTTGAAGGAACACAAGGAAAAGGAGTTGTTCTTGCGGAAACAAAAAAAGCAGCCGAGAGTGTTATTAATGCATTTAAAAGTTTGAATGCTAACATATTAGTACAAGAATTCATTAAAGAAGCGAACGGTAAAGACATTCGCTGTTTTGTAATAGACGGCAAAGTTGTTGCCTCCATTCAGAGAGAAGCGATGCCAGGAGAATTCAGAGCCAATATCCATCTTGGCGGAACAGCCACGGTCATAAAAGCAACTATAGAAGAAAAGCGTATTGCGATTAAAGCGGCAAAAGCCATGGACTTAAAAGTGGCTGGAGTTGATATTATTCGTTCTGCTAAAGGCCCTTTACTATTAGAAGTAAATTCGTCTCCCGGATTAGAGGGAATAGAAGGTGCGACCAATAAAGATATCGCAGGCGAAATGATTAGAGCTATTGAAAAGAATTTTAAATTAAAATAACAACTTACCGCTTTCATAGTGCACCAATAGCTTTTGTAAAATAGCGATAAGTATTCTCGCTATAGTTAAATCAAAAAAATAACCATCCTTTACTTAGGATGGTTATTTTTTTTTAAAATTCAGCTAGCAAAAATTGTCAGAGGAACCTAATCTAACAAATCATCTTCAATTTGGAAACTATTCAAAAACGCAACGGTTTTCTCTATGTCATAATGTAAAATACGGTCTTCTTTTACAAACGGCACCTCCTCTCTATACGAGCTCAAAAACATTTCGATAAATGCACTCGACTGTAGTGGTCTTCTGTACTCGATCGCTTGAGAGGCATTCATTAATTCGATTGCTAGTATACGTTCTAGATTATCCATAATCCGCAACGCTTTTGTAGCACCATTTGCACCCATACTAACATGGTCTTCTTGTCCATTACTGGAGACAATACTATCTACGCTTGAAGGCGTTGCTAGTTGCTTATTTTGACTTACGATACTAGCAGCGGTATATTGCGGAATCATCAAACCGGAATTTAAACCGGGATTATCCACTAAAAAAGCAGGTAGGTTACGCAATCCGGAAATCAGTTGATAGGTTCTTCTTTCTGAAATACTTCCTAGTTCAGCTAATGCGATTGCTAAGAAGTCCAATGCCAATGCCAATGGTTGTCCGTGAAAATTACCTCCTGAGATAATTTGGTCACTTTCTATAAATATATTTGGGTTATCTGTAACTGAATTAATTTCCGTCTTAAAGACTTTTTTGACATAATCAATTGCATCTTTTGAGGCACCATGAACTTGTGGAATGCAACGAAATGAATACGGATCCTGCACATGTATCTTCTCTTGCTCGATAATTTCACTTCCTTCCAGAAATTCTTTTACACGGCTAGCCGTTGTGACTTGGCCTTTATGGGGACGAATAAAATGGATCAACTCATTAAATGGCTCGATGCGACCGTCAAATGCTTCCAAGGATATCGTACCGATTAAATCCGCTAAATAGGAAAATTTATTAGCTTTCATTAAAATATGCATTCCATAGGCACTCATAAACTGAGTTCCATTTAGTAGAGCCAACCCTTCTTTAGACTGCAATACAATAGGTTGCCAATCGAAGCGTTCCATTATTACGCTTGAATGCACTTTGATACCCTCAAAATAGACTTCTCCTTCTCCTAGTAAGGGCAAAGATAGATGTGCTAACGGTGCTAAATCTCCAGAAGCGCCTAATGAACCTTGTGTGTAAATAACAGGTAAAATATCATTGTTGTAAAAAGCAACTAGACGATTTACGGTCTGCAACTGTATTCCTGAATGGCCATAGCCTAGAGACTGAATTTTAAGCAAGAGCATCAGTTTCACGATTTCCTTTGGCACTTCTTCCCCTGTGCCGCAAGCATGCGATTTTACAAGATTTTCTTGAAGTTTAGATAAATTTTCATTAGAAATCTTCACATTACAAAGTGAGCCAAAGCCGGTATTTATTCCATAGATAGGTTCAGAGTGAGTCGCCATTTTTTTATCCAAAAAATCCCTACATTTCTGAATATTAATTTTAGCTTCATCAGATAATTCCACAGCCATCTGCTGTGAAATAATTTCGTTTACCGTCTCTAAGGAAAGTACTGCTGTACTTATGTAATGTGTATTATCCATTTTAAGGTTTAATTTTAGAACTCAAAATTGAAGAAATCAATATTAAAAAACAACAAATAGCAGTAATAATTTACAATTTATGACTAAAAGGAACCTTTTACTAGATTTGCAGCCTTTTATTTCAGAATATTCCCATTATAAAAAAACCGTCTTTAACTGCTTAAATACCCTTAAAAATCCGCAGTATTTTGCCGCGTCAGTCCTAAGCACATTAAACAAAACCAGTATAAGGACCCGAAAAATTGAAAAACTCTGGAAGTATACTTAAAATAAAGTCCGTAAAAGGGATTATTTATCTCTTGCGGTTCAACAATTAAATGATAATCCACCCCATAACCCCGCTGTAAAACAAGAAATAATCAATAGAAGCTGATTTCTCTCTGTTATATTAAAATATTCGCAAAAAAGAACTTAAAGTAGTTTGCCTTTTA
>JBLIKD010000085.1:0-8479 GCA_047636275.1 Flavobacterium sp.
TCGGCTAAAAGTGCCGTAAGGATCCTCTGCGTGTGATAAGTTTGTATTTCTTTTAGTAGGTTTCTAAAGCAAAACGGACAAAACGCATGATATGCCAATCACTTACCAAGTGTTGTACATTCATTATAGCTTGTTCTGCAAGCTGCTCCAGCCTCCGCCATTATGCACTTGTATAAAACCATTCGATTTTAAAATACTTTTTGCCGAAGCACTCCGCATCCCTGATGCACAGCAAGTAATAATAGTGGTGTCTTTTTTTAATTTTGTAATATGTTGAGAAAGATCATTCAGCGGAGTATTTAATGAACCTTTTATATGTCCTTGTTTGTATTCTCCTGGACTACGTACATCTAGTATTATCGCTCCTTGTTTTACCAAATCAGCATAGTCTACTTTAGGTCCTAGACCCAATAGATTTTTTAATGTGTTTATCATTTTATTTTGTTGCTTGTGATAGGTAATAATTTACGTCTAACCAAGAACCGCCATTATAACACTCGATTCCTAGTTCTGAAAGGAAGTTTTGTGCCTGTCCACTTCTGTTTCCAGAGACGCAGCACAGTACCAAAGGTGCTTTCAGCTTTTTTAATTCTTCTACTCTTTCTGGTATTTCATTTAGCGGAATATTAATGGAATCCACTACGTTACCTCCCATGAATTCACTGTAGGTACGGACATCGACAATTGTCCCTTTATTTTCTTTGATTATTTTTTCTAAACTCATTTTGTTTCGTTTATAAAGTTTGAATTACGCTAGAAAGTAACCCCGTTTTTTAATTGTTTGAATCTTCTATTCTAACTTGATAAAACAAAAGTAACATAAAGGAAAAGGTTTCTAAGTAACTTTTGTTACACAAGCAAATAATTAACATTCAAGCTTCAAACACTATCTATTGATCATTGCTAAATTATAATTCACAAAAAAAAGCCTGTATTGAACAGGCTTTTTAAATAATTTAATTGCTGCGCAAGAGTCATATTCTTGGCTTAGTAATGGCGTCGACAATAAAAGACTTGTTGTTAATAGAATCCATTGCTAATTTAGTTAGTACTGCATCTGCTTTCTTTTCTTCATCAAGATTCAAAGCAAGTAGACCGGCCGCTTTAACTTCTCCTATTGTTTTTGCATAAGCGTGTAAAGTCCCATAAGATGCAATTTCATAATGTTTAATCTTTTGCTCAGCAGCGATTAAGCAAGCATCACGAACAATGCCCTGTTCCGTTTTGTTGATGATGTCATTGTTCTCTTTTAATATTCCTTCCATTGCATCGCTTTTCTTTGCAGTAGGTTTAATACCGGTAACTTCGAATATTTTTTCCAATCGAGAAATATGCTCGTTCGTTTCCTTTAAATGTTTATTTATAGAAGTTACTAATTGTGGTGTTGAAGCATTTTTCGCCATGTTCGGCCATGTTTTGCTCAATGTTTTTTCGGCATAATAAATGTCTTGCAACCCTACTGCAAATAAATCTCTTAATCCATGAGCCGCATTTTTTGTTGTGTTGTTGGCTGTTGCTTTTTTTCCTTTTGGAGTTTCCATAATAATTAAATTTAAATAGTAATAATTGATTTTTTCGCATACTAAAATTATAAAAAAATTAAATATAAACAATTGATTTTAAAGCAAATATGAAGTAAAAAAAATGCTTTTAACTAAAAATAACAAGGAGTTTCTTGATAATGAAAAGCGGTTGTTTTACAGGGTATATTTTAATCTTTTTTTTCGCGTATTCTCAAGCAGAAAATATTGATTAAGACGTTAGGTTAGCTATAGAAAAAGAGATTTAAAAGCATCTCCTAATAAAAAAAGCTTATTAATCCCTGATTTTTAGAGACAAATAAGCTTACTAGTATTTTGATGCAAAAATAATAAAAGGTATAAAACTCGAATGATTGTTTTTATCTTTTAGTTAGGGTTGTTTTTCCATTTGTTCTAACATTCTAATTATTTTGTCTAATTTGTCGATTTCAATACTATTTAGTTTTTTTGTTAGCGCTTCTATTTCTAGTTTAGCTTCGATATTAGTCTGATAATCTGCTTGCGCTTGTGCCCGGTCTCTTTCATTTTGTCTGTTTTGAGCCATCATAATAATTGGCGCAGCATAAGCCGCTTGGGTAGAGAATACTAGATTAAGCAAAATAAAAGGATAGACATCCCAATGTTTTGTGTAAGCAATCATGTTTAGTGCCATCCACAGAACGACTAATATCGTCTGTACAATTATGAATTTCCAGGACCCCATACTTTTGGCTACGACGTCAGCCAAGCGGCTCCCAAATCCTAAAGTATCAAAATGTCTTTGATGCCAATTTTTTTTTAATAACATAGTATGTGTATTTGCTAAAGAATTATTAATTTTTTTTAAACTCTGTTTGGTTTGGTAGTAAAAAGCGGCTGTGAAAATGGCGTTTAAATGGTCTATCATGCATTTATATAGCGTCCATCTCTATTTGATGTAGGTAGTACGAAGAGGAGTTTTGGTTAAAGCCCTGAAACTATTTGTTCTCTTCTATCATGTGTACTAACGACTGTAGAATCTCTTGCCCTTCTTCCCAGTATTCCAATTGTGATTCGGAATTTAGATGCCCTTTTTCTCCAACATTTACAAAGGAACTTCCCCATTTTTCCGCAAGGAATGCGGCTCTTTCTACTGAAATGTAGGGGTCATTAGAACTAGTGATTAAAATGGAAGGATAATCTAACTTCAGTAAAGGAATAGGCGAGAAGTTTCTGATTTGATCGGGGGTATGCATTGGAGAATCTACATCTGCAGGTGCTACTAACAAAGCGCCCGCTATTTTATGTATTTTATTTTCCTTTGACCAATGGCTGATTAGCGAACAGGCAAGACTATGGGCAACGATAATTACTTCTCCCTCTGCAGATTCTATTGCAGCTTTGAGGCTTTCTAACCAATCTTTTAAAAGAGGGTTGTCCCAATCTTTTTGAATCACCTTTTGCGCACGTTCAAAATGCAGCAACCAATAGTTTTGCCAATGCGTCTCTGCCGAGTCCCCTAAACCGGTAACTATTAAAATAGTGTGCTTCATGTCTTTCATTTTAATTAAAGTTTAAATAGACACCTCATAAAAGGAGCTTTGGTATTTATTATAATTTGCTTGCTTTTATGCCCTTGATGCTGTAATCTTGTTTTTTAATGACCCGTATTTACTTGGATTAGCGTATTTCCACCATGACTTTAACTATAGTTTTAGCGCCAGTAGACCACAGCTAGCAATCGTTTTATATTATTGCTAGCATTGACAAAGCTAATGAATTCCGGTTTTCCCTACGGTTATAATAATAAATTTCATTAGGAATAAAATTGAAGGATAGTCTTTTGAAATAATTGTAGCTATTTTTTCTTTAATTTATATATTTGTAAAAAATCATGCGATACAAAATTGCCATAATAGTACTCTTTACTAGTCTTTTCTTAGGTAGTTGTGCTTCAAAAAAAATCACGGACGTATCGTACTTACTATCTTCGAAAGAAAGCATAATAACGGTGCCGAAGATGAACGTTTTTATGCCGAGAAATTCAAAATTAAAACAGCTTCCCGTGATAATCTTTGTGCACGGTGGCTACTGGAATAGTGGACGTAAAGGGACATATGATATGTTAGGCAGGAATTTTGCGCGCAAAGGAGTGGTTGCTGTGATTCCGGATTATACTTTAAGTCCAAATACGAACTATGATGGGATGGCCAAACAAATTGCTGCTGTGATTCAATGGACGAAAGACAGTATAAGCAAATACAAGGGGAATGCAAACGAAGTTTTTATAACCGGACATTCAGCAGGGGGACACTTGGGAGCATTGGCTGTTATGAATCCTAAGTATGGCATTGATCCTAAAATTATTTCTGGAATCATCTTGAATGATGCCGCTGGATTAGATATGAAATATTATCTGGAAGAAAATCCTCCCACCGCTGCACACAATTATATAACAACTTGGACGGACGCACCCGATAAGTGGCAGGACGCTTCACCCATTTATTTCTTGGACAAGAACACGCCTCCTTTTTTAATTTATGTCGGTGATAAAACCTACTCTTCCATCAAAACAACTAACAAGCGTTTTATCGATGAACTGCATCCGTTTCAGCCAGAAGTTAAAGTAATACCATTGAACAGAAAGCATGTTCCTATGGTTACTCAGTACTTTTATCCCTGGAGTGACCGTTTTGATGAGGTGATTGATTTTATGAATTTACATAAGAAGTAAAGATGGTATAGGTCAGGAGGTTTTAGTACTTCGTAATCCAAAAAAAGTACTTTAAAAAGCGAAATGGTTTGATTTGTGAGGCACAGTGATTGGCGTTGTTTTGTAGTAAGTGTCAAAATAATTCTATCTTTTACTTACCATAAAAATCAAATAGCTTAGAGAAATCACAAGATAATGTATTGACCAAAATCAATAAAAAAACCGATTAGTTTTCTAATCGGTTTTCTAAAAGAATAGAATGAAAATCTTAGCAACGCACCCTACTTTTTTGGAGTAATTCTTTTTAAAACGACTTTTATCCTCAAACTTTACAACGTAAAAGCAAATATAGAAATTGAAATTTATTAATTCAATCAGTTGTTAATCAACTAAAAATGGTGTCTTGCCATCAGTTATTATAATTTTTGAATTACTTGATTTAGACAATTCTAGAAAAGCCTCAATAGATCGTAATTTAATGATATCACTATTTAGACCTTCCGCTACTATTTTTTGAGAATCTCTTGTTCCTTTTGCTGCAATAATTTTCCTTTCTGCTTCGAGTTTTTCTTGCTGCAAAACAAATTCCATTCGCATTGCATCTTGTTCAGCCTGTAGTTTTCGTTCAACAGAACTTGCTAAACCCAGAGGAAGCTGAATACTTTTCATTAAAACGGATTCTACAATTATTCCTTGCTTCAATAATACGTCACCCATTTTAGCTTTAATCTGTGCTTCAATATTGGAACGCATACCGGAGTGCATATCTTTTGCAAAAAAATTAGAACTAACATCAGCCGAAGCGGAGCGGAAAACATTAGAGATTATATTCTCATAAGACAAACCGTATGTCTCTATGATTTTACCTACTTTTTCTCGTTCAAGACGATACAAAATAGATACTTGAGCATTTACACTTAATCCTTCTTTACTTGGTAAACTAAGATTTTGTTCTAAATCATTTGTTTGAATAGAAGCCTTAATAATTTTACTAGTAAAAGGATTAAACAAAGCTGGACCTTGGGTTGTAATTTCGTTAGAAAGTTTTCCGAGACGTTGTTTAACACCAACCTCTCCTGGGCGAACAACAGTGCAACTTTGTAGTACAAATAAGGTAAAAACGGGGAGTAAAAGTTTTTTTATCATGACTTTTTTTACAAAAATAGGAATAAATGAATCTAATTTTCATATATCTATATTTATATAATTTATAAATTACATTAAATTTTTTTATTAATAAATTTCTTATTTAAACCATTTCATTGCAGACTAGAATTGTGCGGATGCCAATTGCATATCCATTATTTGTGTTTCTATTATGCTGTACTAATCATTTTAGTTTATGGCGAAAAGCGGTAACGTTTTTATTGTCGGCTATCTTATTTAACAAATAGAGATCTTTTTAGATTTAAGGAATAATTAGGGTAGGGTAAACTTGTTTACAGTTGTCTTAGTAGTGAAGTTAACAATGAAATACTATTCTAATAAAACTAATTTTAAATTTATGAAAACATTTAAAGCTACATTAATATTGCTAATTTTTTCTTTTGCGCCACATATGAATGCGCAACAACCAGGACCTAGTGATCAAGTTGAACTAGAGACAAAAAATAGTGTGTCTTATTACCAGCGACGAGGTTTAGAAGATGCTCAACATGAACAAGAGCTTGAGGTTAAAAGCAAAGTAGAGGAACATACCTTTTGGGAAGAACAAAAACAGTACGAAAAGGAATTAAAGGAAAATGATAGAAGAGCACATCGAGCCTATCTTCAAGGTAAAAAAGAGGGTTACGCAGCGCACCACAATTATTGTGATCGTCATTGTCATCATAGCGAGTTCTGGTATGAGCATGCAGGATATTACTACTATGAGTATCGAGAAAAACAGTATGAAAATAGAGCTTCTAGGACCACAGTGAATACGCAAATAGGAGTGAGCGCACCTCAGTTGCGATTGGGTCTTTTTTAGTGTGATTTGAATATGGGGTTTAAAAAGAGTTGCAATCAATTCAATACAAAAGACCGCTTTTAAAGTGATTTAAAAGCGGTCTTTTGTGGTTATTTAGTAATAGTGTACTTCGTTAGGAAAAAGAATATTTGAGGAAATATCTTTTTATTTTTGAATATGGAATACCTTATTTATAGTGCTCGTAATTAAAGACCGCTCCTTGGACCATCCTTTATTTCCACTTCAGTTACTATACCATATTTTTTCGCGATGTTTTTAATCCTATCTGCTTTTCCTACTAAAACAAATTGGAGGGTGTCTTTAGGAAAATATTTAGCAATGATTTGGTTCGCTTTTACCAAATTCAAGTCATCAACATTCTTTTCAAAATTATTTATAAAAGATTTGTCAAAATCATACCAGAACATTTGTGTCAGTAAGTTGGCTTGTTGTTCAGTGGTTTCGTATCGTGGGGGAAACTGTCCTTTTACATAATTTTTAGCTGAAGCCAATGATTTTTCATCGATACCGTTTTTATGTAGCTTGCTAAGAACTTCTAAGGCTTTATCGATAGCAGGTTCAGTTGTTTTTTCGGCTGTGAAAGTGCTGATTGCAAATGAACCTCCATTTTTCAGGGCATTAAATCGACTGCTCGCCCCATAGGTCAGTCCAGAGTTTACTCGCAACTCATCATTTAGCATAGACGTAAATCGTCCGCCAAAAAGGGTGTTCACCACTTCAATGGCAACATAATCCGGATTATTTCTACTTACTCCTGGCGCACCGATATAAAAAGTAGTCTCCTTGGCATCTTCTTTATTTACCAGTAATACTCTGTTTTCCTTGAGAAGGGCAACGGTTTTTGATGCAGGGCTCTCTTCCTCTTTTGACGATTTCTCCCATTTAGAAAATAAGACAGTCAATGCAGCTTTCATTTCTTTACTATTGAAATCACCCACTACGCTGATAGCAGCATGGTTTGGATTGTAATTCGTCTTATAAAAGGTGCTGAGGTCATTTACTGTTAATTTACTCACGGTTGATTGAGTACCAGTTATTATATTGCCATAGACATGGTCTCCGTAGAGAATTGACTCAAAATAAGCTCCTATAACAGATTGTGGACTTTCTTTTTGCTGCTCCAGCCTAACCAATAATCTACTTTTCTCCTTTTCAAATTCGGAAGAGTCAAAAACTGGATTAAGTACCATTTCTTTGATAATAGTCAGTACCTTGTCTTTATCCTTCGTTGCAAAGTGGGAGGAAAGTCCGGAGTACTCCTTCGAAGCATAAGTGCTGACGTTGGCACCAATGAAATCGAGTTCTTCATCTAACTTTGCTTTTGTGAAATTTTTAGTACCATGTTTTAAAGCCGTTGCAGTCAGGGATGCAAGTCCAGATTTGTCTTTATCATTAATGGCGCCTGCAGGTATGAGGGCAGATACGCTGATGACTGGCACGTCATGCTGCTCCATCAGGAAAATGGTAAGTCCGTTTGCTAATTCAAAAGTAGTGTAATCTGGTAATTTATAACTTTGGGCGGACAAGCTTATTTGTGTTAGTACAAGTAGGCAGACCATTATGATTTTTTGGCTAATACTCTTCATATAATTAGTTTTCTACATTTGTTTTTAATACTCCTACTGTTCGGTTACTTTTTGTAAAATATTTTTTGGCTACGTTCTGCACATCAGCTATCGTAGTTTTATTGAAATTGGCTGGAGCATCGAACATTTTTTTATAATCACCAAAAAAGACTTCATAAGTACCAATGTTATTAGACTTACCGTTAATGGTTTCTACTTGGTCGTAAAACTCCATTAATTTTTGGTTTTTTACTTTTTGCAATTCAGTTTCGCTAATGCCTTCTTTTTTTATTTTTTCAATTTCAGCATATATGGCATTCTCTAAATCTACTTCATTCACGTTTTTATTGGCTACAGCATAGACATTGAAAAGGTTAGGATCAAAGCTATCGCCATAATCTGTAAATACTTGCGTAGCAAGTTGCTTTTTATCTACGAGTGAAGCATACAATCGGGATGATTTGCCACTGGAAAGGATCGAACTGAGAATATTCAAAGCGTAGTAATCCTCGTGTTTAGTCTCAGGAGTATGATAACCAATCATAAGATAAGGAGTAGCTACTTCTTTTTGAACTGTTATTCTTCGTTCGCCAGTTTGTACTGGTTCTACAATATGGACTTTCGGTGGTGCTGGTTGCGCTGGAATTGGTTCGAAGTATTGCTGTGCTAATCGTTTTACCTCTTCGGTTTTGATAGCACCACTAACGACAACAACACAGTTATTTGGTGCATA
>JBLIKD010000086.1:0-7449 GCA_047636275.1 Flavobacterium sp.
ATTGTGTTTCTGGACCCGCCTGTCAATCTAAAATAATCTCTGTTAGAAAATGGTACGTCTCCTATGTTATTAAAGTTCGAAATGACATTAATACTTGTTTTTGGACTGTAATAAAACAACTTAGGATTGATAATAAACCGATCCACAAAATCTGTTCCTGCTGAAATATCACCAAACCAGAATTTATTTTTCCCTGATTTTAATTTGATATTAATGGCAACATCGTCATTATTGTTTTCTAATCCTTTCAATTGCCCCACTTCAGAAAAGTTTCTAAGAACTTGAATTTTATCAACAGCACCAGCCGGTATGTTCCTCGACCCTAATTTAGTGTCTCCTTCAAAGAATTTCTTGCCGTTAACCAGCATCTGTGTCACTTTTTTCCCTTCAACTTCAATTTCTCCATCGGCATTTACTTCTACTCCAGGTAATCTTTTCAAGATGTCTTCTAACTTCTTTTCTGTCCCTGTTTTAAAAGAATCAGCATTATAGACAATGGTATCTCCTTTTATAGAGACTGGCATTTCCCGAACAATTTCTACACCGTCTAACTCGATGCCGCCCTCTTCAAGAACAACCGTTTTAATGATATTATCAGAAAGAGTAACGATGGTTACCTCTTTACTCTGCATCCCTAAAAAACTAATCTTAATACTATAAGGTGTATTGGATTTCAAATTAAGAGAGAATTTTCCTTTATCATTCGTTATCGCATAGGCATCCATCTTTTTAGTAGTGCTATTAACTGCCATAACGTTTGCCATTTCAAGTCCTAATGATTTAGCATCGGTGATAAATCCGTCCAACTTTATAGATTGAGAATAAAAAATAGAAGTAATAAAAAGAAAAGCAATTTGTATGGTTGTTTTCATGTGGTACAAATATGATATTATAATTTAATAAGATGTTTTCCAAAATGGGACTATTCTTAATTACCCATTCTCATTTGTGATCCCCCACGACCCTGGTTCATCTCACGCATTTCTTGCATTTTTTTTATAACCGTTTCATCATATTCTTTTTGAGAAATCACTTTCCCCTTAACTGGTGCCTTTATTACTGTTTTTTCTTTAGGATTTAGTACAATTTTCGAACATAAAATCACAGTTTTACCGTCGTTAATTTCTAAAATCAAACCTGGCAATCCCCAATAATTTTCAGGACCTTGATTTACCGGAATCTCAGGTGTATACCAAGCTGTTATAGTCACATCCTTAGGCATTTCTAAATTATCCATAAAATTTGTTTTCTTTTCACCATCAGCGGGTTTTGCAGCAGCAAGATCTTCTTTTTTAGGTCTGAAATTTCTAAAATCCGTTTTACTGGCTGGTCTCACGGTTGTCGCCTTAAAACAATTATACCCACCAATAACTCTAGTTTCGCCCTCCATTTTCCACTGATAATTTACTACCGAATCCTTCACCAGGAATTCTTTCCCCATAAACTCCTTATCAACAGCATACAATTTTTCTTTTACATTTTTATATAAAGTTCCACCACCACCCGTCATTGATGACATCCATCTCATTCCGCCACCTTGACCAGGACCTTCCAGCTTTTCTTCTTCTTTGTAAATTGAAGCCGACTTGTCAAAATATAGAATAAAGGTTTTTTCAAACATACCCTTCATACGTTCTTCAATTGATTTTTGCATTTCAGGAGTCATCTCCCTATTCCCTGCAAAATTCGATTTAAAATCAGCTGTGCTGGTTTTTGACTCATAAACAGCCATTCCTTGAAACTCCTGCGCTTGCAAGCTTAAATAGCCAAACGCACCAAATGCTAAAACTAAAATTATTTTCTTCATGAGTATTAAATTTAAAATATAGATATGGTAAGACTACAAATTACTTTTTTGTTACAATTTGATAATAAATAAAATAAGCCTTACATAATTATAAAAGGTTTAATTGTAATTTAGCTGTATATGAAAAAGATAATTCTATTTATTACTTTAGTATCAACTTTGAGCGCCGTTAGTCAAAATTCTGAATTTAAGGCCATTGCCATAAACACGATCAATGTTGTTGCTGATGACTTTATCGGTTATGATCAATTTGATTTCTATTATTACATCAAGGATAATGCTCTCTACAAAATAAAAGGCACTACATCCCTTGAATATAAAAACCCTTCATTTGGAAAAATAACGAAAGTTGATATCAAAAACCCACTAAACATTGTCCTTTTCTATGAGAATTTCAATGTGGTTATCTTACTTGACAATCAATTAAATGAAACCCAAAAAATAAATTTTTCAGAAAACACGAGCGCCTTGGCGGTATCAGCAACTGGAATTGCCTCGCAAAATCAGCTTTGGGTTTACAGCAGTTTAAATCAACAGATTGGTCTTTTTGATTATATAAAAAACGAATATAAAACGATATCCACACCCTTTCCAGAAAACATTAAACATTATCAAACTGACTTCAATACCTTCCACTGGATCGACTACCAGAATAACTGGTATTCCTGCGACGCTTTTGGAATGATAACAGCCAGAGGTAAACTACCGTCTTTTGATACTATTGAAATCATAAATGATCACCAGTTTATCTACTCGCAAAGCAATAAGCTTTTCTTCGTAGATTTTAATAAGGACAAAAAAAATGCGATTGATATTTCAGAAAAAACGTTTAAAAAATTCTATTACCAAGACCAAATTTTATCTATTTTTACATCAGAGGGAATTATAAATTATAAAATCACAACACCTTAATGCATATAGCAATAGCAGGAAATATCGGATCAGGAAAAACCACTCTAACTAGTTTGTTGGCAAAGCATTTCAAATGGGAACCTCATTACGAAGATGTAGTTGACAATCCGTACCTCGAAGATTTCTATCACCAAATGGAACGGTGGTCATTTAATTTACAGATTTACTTCTTAAACAGTCGTTTCCGTCAAGTGATGCAAATCCGGGAAAGCGGAAAGAAAGTTATTCAAGACCGAACGATTTATGAAGATGCTCATATATTTGCGCCCAATCTTTATTCGATGGGTTTAATGACCAATCGTGATTTTCAGAATTACTCTTCTCTTTTTGAACTGATGGAGTCGACAGTGAAAGCGCCTGATTTATTAATTTATTTAAGAAGTTCAGTCCCCAATTTAGTGGGACAAATACATAAAAGGGGCCGCGAATATGAAAACTCTATTTCTATTGAATACTTAAGCCGCTTGAATGAGCGTTATGAAGCTTGGGTTGACACCTACGACCGTGGAAAAATATTGATTATTAATGTCGACAACATTAACTTCGTAGATAACCCGGAAGATTTAGGAATTATTCTAAACAAAATTGATGCAGAATTAAACGGGTTATTTTAAAAAAAATAAACCAAACACTTCGCTATTTTATTTTTTGTATCTTTAATTGTGAATTAGTTAGAAACTTTTTTGAAAGAGCCTCAGATTTTCCGAAAAATTTTTTCAATAATCCAACCACTGATTATAAATATCATGAGGCCACTAAAATTAAAAAATAAAATATTCAGCGTATTATTTATCATTGCGCTAATGCTGCAAAGCTGTAGCATCTATAAAAAATCTCCGGCAAGTTTAGACGAAGCAGTAAGAGCTAACGCGAGAACGGTGATTGTTAACACTGACAATTCAAAACAGGAGTTCAGAAGAATCACACAAGTAGATAACGAATATTATGGCGAGATTAAAACTATCAGCGGTACTAAAAAAGTGCCTTTATCTGAAACTGATATAAAAAGCATTCGAGTTTTAGATACTACTGCAACAACATTAACAAATCTAGGAATTATCATAGTACCCGTAGCCGCTACTCTAGTAATCATTTCGCTTAGCTCAATTGACCTAGACCTAGGTTCATCTGGTCAATAACAAGTACTAAAAATAAACTAATCAGGGAATACTATTCTAGAAATAAACTTTTCTTAACGATAATACCATTAAAAATGCCTCGCAATTGCGAGGCATTTTTAATGGTATGTTATAAGAAAGACTCTTATTTCAAAGCATCAATTTTAATCTGAACCTCAGCATCCGTCCCTTCAAAAACTTGCGTTCCAACCTGACCGTTTGCTGTTGTGGTGATTTTAGCCATAACTACACCATTGACATTTGTTTTCTCAATCATCACTTGTTTAGTAACATCATGCGCCATAGTTACACCCTTCATATGCTCACAAGCCATATTAGTACAACCTTTGGCTAAACATTCTTCCTGAGACATTGAAGTACATGCGCCAGTTGTAATGCAACAAGTGGCATTATCAGCTATAGTATGACTTCCACTTCCTAAGATTGGTGCCATCACTAATCCTATCAAACAAGTCAATTTAATTAAGATGTTCATGGAGGGTCCAGAAGTATCTTTGAAAGGATCTCCCACAGTATCTCCAGTTACTGCAGCTTTATGTGCTTCAGACCCTTTATAAGTCATCTCACCGTTAATCATAACCCCAGCTTCAAAAGACTTCTTGGCATTATCCCAAGCTCCTCCGGCATTGTTTTGAAAAACAGCCCAAAGCACACCCGAGACAGTTACTCCAACCATATATCCTCCAAGCATTTCTGCAACTAATTGATTGTTGTCCCCATAAACCAGTTTCCCTAGAAGTACAACCGCTATAGGAAATCCGATGGTCAAAATCCCAGGCAACATCATTTCTCTTAGAGCAGCTTTAGTAGAAATATCTACACATTTTGCATATTCCGGTTTACCAGTTCCTTCCATAATTCCAGGAATTTCCCTGAACTGGCGACGTACTTCATACACCATGTCCATGGCAGCTTTGCCAACAGAGTTCATCGCTAATGCAGAAAAAACAACTGGAATCATACCACCTACAAATAACATAGCTAAAACAGGTGCTTTAAAAATATTGATCCCGTCAATTCCTGTAAAAGTCACATAAGCTGCAAATAATGCCAATGACGTTAAGGCTGCTGAAGCAATAGCAAAACCTTTTCCAGTTGCTGCAGTCGTATTCCCTACAGAATCTAAGATGTCAGTGCGTATACGTACTTCTTTTGGTAATTCGCTCATCTCTGCAATACCTCCTGCATTATCAGATATTGGTCCAAAAGCATCAATCGCTAACTGCATTGCGGTCGTAGCCATCATAGCTGAAGCTGCTAACGCTACTCCATAAAACCCTGCAAGCGCATAGGAGGTCCAAATTGCAGCAGCAAACAATAGAACGGTAGGAAATGTAGAAATCATTCCAGTTGCTAAACCGGCAATTACATTAGTTCCTGCTCCAGTACTTGATTTTTGAACGATAGCCATCACTGGTTTTGTCCCTAGTCCTGTGTAATATTCAGTAACAGATGAAATAACAGCACCCACTACCAGACCAACTATTGTAGCAAAAAAAACTCTCATCGACGAGATATCCTGCATTCCTTCACCAAAGAATTCCATTTTCATATTGGCAGGCAACATATATTGAACTAAAAAGAAACAAGCTATTGCCGTTAAACCTATCGACACCCAGTTCCCAATATTTAATGCTTTTTGTACTTGAGCTTCTTTAGCATCTTTATCTGTGATTTTAACTAAGAGAGTTCCTATAATTGAAAACAGGATACCAAAACCGGCAATTGCCATTGGTAATAAAATCGGCCCAATACCCCCAAAGGCATCATCTATTCTCCCTCCCATATCCTTGATAACATAGTTTCCAAGAACCATAGCTGCCAAAACAGTCGCTACATAAGAACCAAATAAATCCGCCCCCATTCCGGCAACATCTCCTACGTTATCACCCACATTATCAGCGATTGTAGCTGGATTACGAGGGTCATCCTCTGGAATCCCAGCCTCTACTTTACCCACTAAATCGGCTCCAACATCAGCCGCTTTTGTATAAATACCACCTCCTACACGAGCAAACAAGGCAATTGATTCTGCTCCCAGAGAAAAACCAGCCAATGTTTCTAAGACGATTGTCATGTCCTCTGTTGAAGTCCATGTGCCATTCATAAAGAAATGGAAGAAAAAGATAAAGAAAGAAGTTAAGCCTAGAACGGCTAAACCTGCAACCCCTAGTCCCATTACGGTTCCACCACCAAAAGAAACTTTTAAAGCTTGCGGCAAACTAGTTCGTGCTGCTTGCGTAGTTCTTACATTTGTTTTTGTTGCTATTTTCATTCCCATATTCCCAGCCAAAGCAGAGAAAAAGGCACCGAAAACGAAGGCAACTACTATTAATATATGTGTTGTAGGAACGAAATAAGATAATCCTGCTAAAACGGCACTTGCTCCTACTACAAAGAAAGCTAATAATCTATATTCTGCTTGTAAGAACGCTAATGCGCCCTCATAAATATAATCTGAAATCTCTTTCATCTTACCATCTCCAGCATCTTGTTTTAAAACCCACGATCTTTTAATCCACATGAACAGAAGTCCTATAATTGCCATTACTATTGGCAAATAAATCATAATTGTATTCATAAGTTTATTTCGTTTTTAGTTAATAATCAACGTACTACAAAAACGAATTTAAACAAAAAAGCAACAGTCTTTACAGAATGTTGCTTTTTTTATAAAATACAAGGGTATTTATTACTTAATACTGAATAGTCCAGCAGGTTTATTTTCAATTTGATTAAACCGTTCTGTACACTCAGCAATGATTGCAAATGCTTCTTCTACATTTCCCCAACCACCTACGTCAACTTTCTTGTTTTCAAGGTCTTTGTACACTTGAAAGAAATGTTCTATTTCTTTTAGCAAATGCGGATTCATATCTGATAAATCATTTAATGAATTCCATATTGGATCAGATACCGGTACACAAATCACTTTCTCATCTGGACCTTTGTCATCTGCCATATGGAAAACACCAATAGGTTTCACCTCCATTACACACCCAGGAAAAGTTGGCTCGTTTACCAAAACCAATACATCTAATGGATCTCCATCTAATGCTAAAGTTTCCGGAATAAATCCGTAATCAGCCGGATACATCATTGAAGAGAATAACATCCGGTCAAAACGCATTCTTTTTATTTCGAAATCGTATTCATATTTATTTCTACTTCCTCTTGGAATTTCGATAAGCACATCGAAAGTGTTGATTTTGTCTGCAGTCATTTTACTTTTTTCTTTTCTATAATAATCGGCACAAAAATAAGGAAAGTATCTGTTTTTACAATGAAAAATAGGTCTTATCTACAAATTAAACACCAAAAAAACTAATATTGATACACTATTGTCCTATTTCTTTTTGTAAGATAATAGTGCCACAATAAAAAAGTAGCCATCGAGCGATGTGGACTCCATTTTTTAGTATGTATTTCCATGGCTTCTTTCTCGTGAATATCAAGCAATTCTTTTATGGTGTTTACTACTGCAACATCTCCCAGCGGGAGCAAATCAGGAGCTTGAAGACAAAACATTAAGTAGACGTCAATAGTCCAATTTCCTATCCCTTTGATTTTGATAAGTTCTTCACGCACTTG
>JBLIKD010000087.1:0-7415 GCA_047636275.1 Flavobacterium sp.
TTGCTATTGATGCTTTTCTATATGTTGAAATTCAAATTTGGACTTTTTGACGGCGGACAAGATGCTGTTGCTGGCTTAAAAGAAAGCTGGTGGTTCGGGATTTCGCCTGAAGGTTTTGGAACGATAGCCATGATAGTGAACTTTGTCGTAGCATTTACTGTTAAAAGTTTTACACCGGAGCCTCCACAAGGTGTTCAAGATATTGTGGAGCATATTAGAATTCCTTCTGGTGCAGGAGAAGCAACACATTAAAAATTAATAATTAGCTTATAAAAATTATTTTTAAACTATACAATCTCTACATTTGTTTGTAGAGATTGTATTATTTAACATCATGAAAAAAAGACACGAACAAAAGTTAGTTATCCTTTCAATGTTGCTGTTACTAGCATTGAACATACCACTATTGCTGTTATTTGACAATTCAAAATCTCTTTTTGGCTTTCCAATCATCTACATCTATATCTTTTCAGCATGGTTATTCTCGATAGCGACCTCTTACACAATCATCAAAAAATATTATGAGTAGTATCGGTCTTTTATTGATTTTAACTCTCTATGTATTAATTCTCTTTTATATAGCGCATTGGGCAGAAAAAAGGAGTAATTCTAAATGGACAACTAATCCGTATATCTATTCGTTTTCCTTAGCTGTATACTGCACTGCGTGGACCTATTATGGAAGCATTGGTGTTGCTGCAGAATCGGGCTTAAGTTACCTACCTATTTATGTGGGGCCAGTTATCATAATTCCAACTTGGATGATTATTCTTAGAAGAATTGTCAGAATTTCAAGAGTAAACAAAATAGCTAGTATAGCCGATTTTATTTCTTTGCGTTATGGCAATAGTCGCTTCTTAGGAGCGGTTGTGACCTTAATCTGTATTATTGGAATTTTACCGTATATTGCTTTACAACTAAAATCCATTTCAGATACTTTTAATATTGTTACTAATACCCCGTCAAGTGAAAATATTTTTAGTGACACCACCACTTACGTTTGTATTGCACTCGCTTTATTTGCCTCTTATTATGGAACAAAATACGTAGATGCTTCCGAAAAAAGACGCGGTATCGTAACTGCTGTTGCCATAGAGTCCATACTTAAACTAGTCTTCTTTTTAATCATTGGTGTTTATGTAACTTACTTTGTGTTTGATGGCTTTAACGACATCTATGTTAAAGCGGCATTACTTGATGATTTTGACAAAAAAAACACTATCGGAGGCCTAGCACAAGGCATGAACTGGTTTTTTCTTTGCCTTTTATCCATGTTTGCTATCTTTCTTTTACCTCGGCAATTTCATACTGCTATTGTTGAAAATAATAACGAAAAACACATAACAACAGCACTATGGCTTTTCCCATTGTATCTATTACTATTTAATATTTTCGTATTCCCAATTGCGTGGGGTGGCAACATCCTTTTTGAAGGAAAAGGTTTGAATGCAGACACCTATTCCCTGTTAATTCCACAATTTTTTGACAATAACACCCTGACCGTTTTAGTATTTCTTGGCGGTTTCTCGGCAGCCATTTCGATGATTATTGTCTCATCCATATCCCTATCCACTATGCTCAGTAATAACTTATTGATTCCGTACGGGTTTGTAGGTTCCTTAGAAAATACTTCGCAAGAAAAAAATAACAAGCGCATCTTGAACTCTAGAAAAATCGCTATTTTCTCATTGATTATTCTATCCTATTTTATCTATAGATTTTTTGTTTTGGATTATTCACTAGTTTCTATAGGTCTGGTTTCATTTGTAGTTATTGCACAATTAGCACCTGCCTTTTTTGGCGCTTTATTTTGGAAAAGAGGATCTAAAAAAGGTGCTGTAACAGGAATCATTCTTGGTTTTGTTGTCTGCTTTTACACCTTATTACTCCCTTATGCATTAGGAATCACCTCCTCTTCCAGTACATTTATTCAAGAAGGGCCTTGGGGCCTTGAGATTCTTAGACCTCTCTCCCTCTTTGGATTAGATTATTTAGAGCCTATCCAGCATGCCTTTTTTTGGAGTCTATTTTTAAACACGATCAGTTATCTAGCCATTTCTGTAAGCTTCAAAGGGAATTACAGGGAGCGCAACTATGCTGAAATGTTTGTGGATATTGATAAATACATCACTAATCATGAGAATGCGTTTGTATGGAAAGGGACGGCTTACATCTCCGATATTCAGAAAGTGCTACAACGCTTCCTTGGTGAGGATAGAACAAAACGGGCTTTAAAAATTTTTAACTTAAAATACAATATCGACAAAAATGTGACTACTGCCGATGCCCGATTTATAAAGTTTGCAGAGAATCTATTGACGGGTCATATTGGTACGGCTTCCGCCAAAATTTTAATATCAAGCGTAATTAAAGAGGATATAATTAGCCTACCTGAAGTACTACAAATTCTAGAGGAATCACAAGAAAACATTATCATCAACAAAAAACTAACCGATACTTCGAATGAGTTAAAGAAAATATCGGAACAATTAAAATACGCTAATCAGGAACTAATTAAAAAAGACCTCCAAAAAGATGAATTTCTGGATACCGTAACTCACGAACTAAGAACACCAATTACCGCAATTCGTGCAGCAACTGAAATCTTGCATGATGATGACGACGACATTCCACAAGAAGTCAGGAAACAGTTTCTACAAAGCATTATTTCTGAATCGGATCGTTTAAATCGTTTGATTGACAAAATCTTAGATTTAGAGAAATTCGAAACAGGAAAACAAAAGCTTTATCTTTCTAAAAAAGACATTTCCAAAACTATAATTAACACTTTGGATTCCGTAAGACAGTTAATCATCAACAAGAATATCACTGTCGAGTTTACTGGAGACAAAACCGAAATAAAAGCATTCTATGACGAGGAGAGAATCATTCAAGTGATCCATAATTTACTATCAAATGCCATTAAGTTCTGTTCAAAAAATGATGGGAAAATCACCATTTCAATAACTGGAAAAAAAGAAGTAATCGAGGTAAGCATCCACAATAACGGGGCTGGAATTAAAACCGAAGATTTTGAACCCATTTTTGATAAATTTTATCAATCTCGTGACCAAAATGTAAAGAAACCCATAGGAAGCGGATTAGGGCTTGCTATTTGCAAACAGATTATAGAACACCACAAAGGAAATATTTGGGTCGAAAGTATACTAGGGAAGGGTGCGACATTTGTCTTCACATTACCCAATTATAACACAACTGAAAAACAATAGCTATGAAGAAAATTTTAATTGTAGATGATGAACCCAATATTGTTATGTCACTGGAATATACATTCAAAAAAAATAATTTCGAAGTTTTCATAGCACGGGACGGACAAGAAGCACTAGACATTCTAGAAAAACAATTCCCAGATGTAATCATTCTCGATGTAATGATGCCCATGGTTGATGGTTTTGCCACATTGGAACAAATAAAAAAAGACGAACGGTTGCACCACTGCAAAGTCATTTTTCTCTCGGCAAAAAACAAGGAGAAAGATATTAAAAAAGGACTTTCATTAGGAGCAAATCTCTATGTGACAAAGCCCTTTTCGATAAAAAAATTAGTAGAACAAGTACAGGAATTAATTCGATAATTAAAATACTACTATTATGAATTACAATGCATACTATGCAAAAAGCATCACTGAACCTGAAAGTTTCTGGAAGGAGCAAGCAAATACAATAGAATGGTATAATAAACCTGAAATCATCTTATCAGAGGATGATAACGGATATCCACTATGGTATCAGGATGGCGAATTAAATGTATGTTACCTTGCCCTTGACAAACACATACAAGATGGCTATGGCGATCAAGTGGCGTTTATCTATGATTCACCAGTGACCCAGACCATTCGAAAATATACTTTTTTAGAAGTAAAAACCGAAGTGGCAAAACTCGCTGGAGGGATGCAGTCCTTAGGGTTGAAAAAAGGAGATACAACAATAATCTATATGCCTATGATTCCACAGGCAGCCTTTGCAATGCTTGCCTGTGCGAGAATTGGCGTAATCCACTCAGTAGTTTTTGGCGGTTTTGCTCCACACGAATTAGCCATCAGAATAGACGATTGTAAACCTCGCCTAATCATAACCGCGTCGTCTGGAATAGAAGTGGACAAATTAATCACCTACAAACCCTTAGTCGATGAAGCCATTGCACTGGCAGCCCATAGACCGAAAAAAGTAATTGTATTTAATAGAAAATTAGGCGCTCGAGTTCCTTTCAAGAAATATGATGTGGATTATGATGCTGTAATTTACGGCTCTGAAGAAGTACCTTGCGTACCTCTTAATGCTACACATCCTTTATACATTTTGTATACTTCAGGAACAACTGGGAAACCAAAAGGCGTAGTTCGTGACACGGGTGGCTGCGCTGTTGCATTAAAATTTTCGATGCAAAAAATTTATAACATAAAAGAGGGCGATGTCTTTTGGGCAGCATCAGATGTGGGTTGGGTAGTAGGCCACAGCTTTATCGTTTATGGTCCTTTACTTAATAGAAACAGCAGTATTATTTTTGAAGGTAAGCCTATAAAAACTCCAGATGCCAGCACCTTTTGGAGAATTATTAACGAGCACAAAGTAAACGCAATGTTTACAGCGCCAACAGCTATTCGCGCCATTAGAAAAGAAGATCCAAATGGATATTTCATAAAAAAATATGATCTGAGTTCTTTAAAAACACAATTTTTAGCCGGAGAACGTTGTGATCTTGCTACGCTGAAATGGTATAACCAACATATTCCCATTCCAGCAATTGACCATTGGTGGCAAACCGAGTCAGGATGGCCTATGATAGCGAACATGCTAGGAGTGGAAACTTTACCCATAAAACCCGGCTCCGTGGGTAAGGCCGTATGTGGTTATGATATTAAAATATTTGATGAAGAAGGAAATGAAGTACAAGCAAATCAACAAGGATATGTGGTGGTAAAACTCCCACTGCCTCCCGGAACGTTGCTAAATCTATGGAAAGACAATACTCGATTTAGGACGGGCTACTTAGAACAGTTTCCTGGCTATTATTTTTCAGGTGACGGAGGATATAAAGATGAAGATGATTATATTTATATCACTGGAAGAGTTGATGATGTTATCAATGTTGCAGGACATCGGCTTTCAACGGCCGAAATGGAAGAAGTCGTCGCTTCTCATCAATCTGTAGCAGAATGTGCTGTTATTGGAATCAACGATGCCCTAAGAGGACAAATACCTCTGGCTCTCGTAGTTACTAAAACACATGACGGAATAGAACATTTTCAATTAGAACATGAAATTATTCATATCGTACGCCAACAAATAGGAGCTGTCGCTTCCTTAAGAAATGTAGTTATCGTAAATCGATTGCCAAAAACCCGTTCGGGTAAAATTCTTCGAAAACTGATGCGAAGCATCGCAGACGGGGAACAGTTTCAAATCCCATCGACAATAGATGATGAAACTATTATTGATGAAATTAAAGCCGTTTTAATAAAATATGAAATCGGTATTTTTAACAAGAACAACACACTAAACAAATAAATATATCCAGAAAACTATGAGCCGCTATAAAATTAATAATCTCGAAGAATACTTTAAAGAATATAAAAAATCCGTTCGTGAGCCACGAAAGTTCTGGGACAAGATTGCTTCCGAAAACTTCACCTGGTACCAAGAATGGGAAAAAGTGGTAGATTTCAATATGGCTGAAGCCAATATAAAATGGTTTGTCGATGCTAAAGTAAATATTACTAAAAATTGTATTGACAGACACCTTGCCAAAAAAGGAGACAAAACCGCAATCATTTTTGAACCAAACGACCCTAGCGAAGAAGCGTTACATATTTCCTATACGGAACTGTACCAACGCGTTTGTAAAATGGCCAATGTATTGCGGGAACAAGGAGTAGAAAAAGGAGATCGTGTTTGTATCTATTTGCCGATGATTCCTGAACTAGCAATTGCCACTTTGGCCTGTGCCAGAATCGGAGCCATACATTCTGTTGTTTTCGCTGGGTTTTCAGCATCAGCAGTGGCCACCAGAATAAATGACAGTGACTGTAAAATGGTCATCACTTCAGACGGAGGATATCGCGGAAACAAAACGATTGATTTGAAAGGAATAATCGATGACGCATTAGCAAACACACCTTGTGTTGCTACCGTATTAGTAGTAAAAAGAACCAACAGCTCCATAAATATGAAGGAAGGACGTGACCAATGGCTGCAACCCCTTTTAGACACGGCTTCAGATACTAATATGGCAGAAATCATGGATGCTGAAGATCCTTTGTTCATACTCTATACTTCCGGTTCTACCGGAAAACCCAAGGGAATGGTGCATACAACAGCAGGATATATGGTGTACACAGCCTATACTTTTAAAAATGTTTTTAATTATGAAGACAACGATATTTTCTGGTGTACTGCAGATATTGGTTGGATAACTGGACATTCGTACATTCTCTACGGCCCTTTATTAAATGGAGCTACAACGGTTATTTTTGAGGGAGTTCCTTCTTATCCAGATTACAGTCGTTTTTGGGAAGTTATTGTTAAACACAAAGTAACACAATTCTATACTGCGCCAACCGCTATTCGCGCTCTGGCAAAAGAGAGTTTAGATTACGTACAAAAATACCAATTAGACACCTTAAAAGTGATTGGCTCTGTGGGAGAACCTATAAATGAAGAAGCTTGGCATTGGTACAATGACCATGTAGGCGATAAACGATGTCCCGTAGTCGATACTTGGTGGCAAACAGAAACAGGAGGTATTATGATTTCCCCTATCCCATTTGTGACTCCTACTAAACCCACGTATGCTACACTACCATTACCAGGAATCCAACCCGTATTAATGGACGAAAAAAGGAATGAAATAGAGGGCAATCAAGTCGTGGGCAGTTTATGCATTAAATATCCATGGCCGGGAATTGCCAGAACCATTTGGGGTAATCATCAGCGTTATAAAGAAACTTATTTTACTGCCTTTCCAGGCAAATATTTCACTGGTGACGGAGCCTTGCGTGATGAAGTGGGATATTACAGAATTACAGGCCGTGTTGATGACGTTGTTATCGTTTCAGGTCATAACCTGGGAACCGCTCCCATTGAAGATGCTATTAACGAGCATCCAGCAGTTGCTGAGTCAGCGATTGTAGGTTTCCCTCATGACATCAAAGGGAATGCATTATATGGCTTTGTTATTCTAAAAGAAACAGGAGAGTCTCGCGATAGAGAAAATCTAATCAAGGAAATCAACCAGCAAGTTTCGAACCAAATCGGGCCTATCGCTAAGTTAGATAAAATTCAATTTGTATCTGGCTTACCTAAAACACGTTCAGGCAAAATTATGCGTAGAATCTTGCGAAAAATAGCTGAAGGTGATTATTCTAATTTTGGAGATACCTCCACTTTATTGAATCC
>JBLIKD010000088.1:0-7408 GCA_047636275.1 Flavobacterium sp.
AATAGGAGAGAGGAGCTTACTTTAGAGACTCCTAATTATCTTTTGTTCGTGGAACACCCGCATGTGTATACCTTAGGCAAAAGCGGCGATTTGTCTAATTTGCTATTGTCTGAAAAACAACTTGAAGAAAAAGGCGCCACGTTCTACAAAATTAATCGTGGTGGAGATATTACGTACCATGGACCAGGTCAGATTGTAGGATATCCGATAATAGATTTAGAAAACTTCTTTACAGACATCCATAAATACCTGCGTTTTCTGGAAGAAGCCATTATTCTTACTTTACAGGAATATGGCATTGAGTGCGGCCGAAGTGATGGCGAGACTGGTGTTTGGCTAGGTTCAGGGACGCCGTTTGCGAGAAAAATTTGTGCCATGGGCGTCCGTGCTTCGCGTTGGGTTACTATGCACGGATTTGCCTTAAATGTAAATGCTGACTTGGGTTATTTTGACAATATCATTCCCTGCGGTATTCGCGGTAAAGCAGTCACCTCCTTAAATGTAGAACTCGGTGTTGAAAAAGTAAACGAGGACGAAGTAAAAGAAAAAATTTTAAATCATTTCACGGAGTTGTTTGCGTGCGAAATTAAAAGAGGATCGTGAAGAATCAACATGATTTACAAAGTCTACCAAGTGTAGTACTTTTGAATGAACTATATATTTCAAAAAACAGAATAATTATTTTTCCACTTAGAAATCGATAAGATTAAGTTTATTCTTAATGAATCTTAGTCGTTTCATCATTGCTTGATATTTCCAACTTCAAGTGCTTCATGAGTTGGTGTAGTGGTACTCCATTGTGGGACTTAATCTGCTATTTAATACCCATTATATTGGACTATTTATATAGAATACCGCCATTACACCAAAACGATAAGGACTAAATTATAAATCCGTTTGGTATGATGTTTTTTTTTAAATCAAGAAATCTTTCGAAAACACAATATCAATCGTATCTAAAGTCTTTTGCTAATTTTGACTTGGCAGAAGGAGAGGATTAAATGTCTAACTTCAATTGCTCGGGTAACAATCTAAAACTCATTCGATGGTATTTAGTAACGCCATGTTTTCTGATGGCATCTCGGTGTTCTTTGGTTGGATAGCCTTTATTTTGTTTCCAATTGTACATGGGGAATTCTTCATGAATCCGATTCATATAATCATCCCGATATGTTTTAGCTAATACGGATGCGGCAGCAATACTCATGAATTTCGCATCTCCTTTGACAATACTACTGTTCGGAATGGAAGTCAAAATATCGATTTCTGCTGGAGTAAAGACTTTACCACTACTGTTTTTTATGCCCTTTTTTCGAATAAAAGGGCTATTTCCATCCACTATGATATATTCGGGTTGGGGGGTAAGTTTTAAAACGCATTCCTGCATTGCTTTTATCGAGGCGTTCAAGATATTGATACTGTCAATTTCTAAAGGCTCTAGATGAGTCACCGCAAAGGTGATGGCTTGTTGTTCGATAATAGGACGTAATTTCTCTCTTGCTTTTTCGGATAGTTGTTTGCTGTCATTCAGAATTGTATTCTTAAAATCAGAGGGAAGAATTACCGCAGCAGCCGTAACAGGTCCTGCAAGACAACCGCGACCGGCTTCATCGGTTCCAGATTCTAAAGGGATTTTTGAAAAAGTAAGTTCGAGCATGAGGCAAATTTATAAAAAAAAGGCAAACGATACTATGAAGTATTTATCGAATGATGTACCATTCTACTCCTGCTACCCAACTGTTAAAAGTATCGCTGCTAATTTGTATCCGTTAGGTTTAAAAGGAATTGCTGTTAAAACTTAGGTTGCTACAGGGAATTGTACAAATAGTAGGGCTTTAGAACTGTTTGGGTTAATAGTGACAGACTATTATTGTCTAACTATTGGTGTGGTTTGATTGTCTGCGATAGTCTTTTTTAACGGCATCAAAAATAAAATTCACATTCTCTAAAAACTATAATTCATATGATTTGTTGTGATTAGCAGTCTTAAAAACCCCATTCTTTTTAACTTAACAGTACTTTGTTTTAAGTTAAAAGTTAAAATTTATGATATGTTTATTTTTTTATTTGGATAATATTAGTCAGATTTGTAGCAACTAATTCAAAACTTTAAATATGAGATCAAAATTCAAATGGATTTATACACTTTTAATAGTGTTATCAATTCAGTTAGTATCCGCCCAAGAAAAAACAGTGACCGGAGTTGTTTCTGATGCTGTAGGATCATTACCAGGTGTAAATCTGATTGTCAAGGGCACGAAGAAAAGTGCACAAACTGACCTTGATGGTAAATATAGTGTGCAAGCGAAGGCAGGTGATGTTCTATTCTTTTCTTATGCAGGAATGATAGACAAAACAGTGGTAGTAGGAGCCTCTTCTACCGTTAATGTAATTTTAAAAGAGAAGTTAAATTTTCTCGATGAAGTTGTAGTTGTAGCTTTTGGTAAGCAAACGGCTAAGTCGATTGTTGGGTCTGTTGTAACAATAGGTAAAGAAGTATTGGGGAAGCAACAAGCAACAAGTGTTTTGACTTCCCTACAAGGTACTGTAGCAGGGGTTAATATTATCGCTGCAGGTGGTCAGCCAGGTGAAAATCCGACCATTCGTATTCGTGGTGTTTCTTCCATTAATGCTTCAGCTGATCCTTTAATTATTTTAGATGGCGCTCCATTTAATGGGAATATAAATACAATTAGTTCTGATCAAATAGAATCTATTAGTGTTTTGAAAGATGCGTCTTCAACTGCGCTCTATGGTTCTAGAGGATCAAATGGGGTTATCGTTATTACGACTAAAAGAGGAAAGTTAGGTAGCGCACCAAGGGTGACTTTTTCAACATTAGCAGGATTTGCTGGTAACGCTGTTAAACTGCATGGCTTAGTAGATTCCGACACTTATATGAAGTACAGTTGGGAAGGATTGAGAAATGCAAATCAATATGTTGGTGGACAATCTCCAGCTCTTGCTGGTTCAAATGCTTCTAATCAACTAGTAAGTGATTTGGGTTACAACCCGTATGTAAACGCTGTTCCTGTAGATGCAAACGGTAACTTAGTGTCAACAGAAAAAAAATGGGATACAAACTGGGAAGATTTAATGTTAAATAACGCAGCAGTTAGACAAGAGCACTCCTTAGGTGTAAGTGGTGGTAGTGACAAAACTACGTATGCTTTTTCTGCAAATTACTTAGGTCAAGAAGGAAATGTGGTTACTTCTAACTTTGATCGTGTAACAACACGTTTAAGCATCGATTCTCAAGTAACTGATTGGTTCAAAGCTGGGATAACATCTTTTTATTCAACTTCGAGCCAAAATTTCCCTACACAAAGTGGTTCTAGTTTCCAAAGTGCTATTCAGTGGATTTACACAGTTCCATCTATTTATCCGGTTTATAGAAGAGGAGAAAATGGTGATCTAGTTACGGATGGTAATGGAGGTAAGACATTTGATTATGGAGCTACTCCAGGCCAGCTTTTGAATGCTAGCCGTCCTACGTTAAGCAATGAAAATGCTTTTGGATCATTGTATAATTATAAAACTAAGAATAAAAGAGATAATTTTACAGCTAATGCATATTTAGAATTTACTCTAGCCAAAGACTTGGTTTTCAAAACAAATTTTGCTTACGATAAATTCCTATTCGATTCGTATGTGTATGCAAACAATGAAGTAGGATATGCTTCCTCTGTAGGCGGTAGAGTTACTCAAAATAGAGATTTCACTACAACTACAAATATTATTAACTCGTTGAGCTATACTAAGTCTTTTGGTAACCATAATTTTAATGCTCTTGCGATTCAAGAGGCATATAAATTTGAATTAGACCAATTAGGAGCGCAGGGAGAGGGGTTTTTACCAGGGGTATATGTATTGAGTGGCAGTACAACTCCATCAAATGTCTCGGGTTCAATTACAGAAGAAAGAATTGCTAGTTACTTAGGTCGTTTAAGCTATAACTACGGTGAGAAATATTTTCTTGAAGGATCATTTAGAAGAGATGGTTCAACGCGTTTCAATAAAGATGTCAGATGGGGTAGTTTTTACGCAGTAGGGGGGTCTTGGTTGATTTCTGAAGAGAAGTTTTTGCAAAATAGTACAACAATTAGTAACCTTAAATTAAAAGCATCTTATGGTGAATTAGGAAATAATAGAGCGCAAAATCCGAATGGTACTGGAAATTACTTTCCTTATTTACAATTGTTTAACACAGGTTTCAATGAGTTAAATAATACTGGAGTTGTAATAGGTGGTGCAGTTGATCCTTTCCTTACTTGGGAAAAGACAGCGTCTTCAAACTTTGGTTTGGAATTTGGATTGTTTAGAGATAGGATATTTGGCTCTGTGGATTATTACAGTAAAGAATCACTTGATTTGATTTACGATAAGCCGCTTCCTGGTTCTACTGGTAATACTGAAATTATAACAAATGTAGGTGCATTAAAAAACTATGGTTGGGAAGTTTCATTAAATTCTAGAAATATAGTTTCAGCTGATTTTATATGGACAACAGGTCTAAATTTTTCTTTGGATAAAAATGAAATCAGTGAACTTACTCAACAGAGTTTCACTAACGGTAATAAAAGATGGGAAGTAGGTCGCTCATTATATGACTTTTTTATCCAAGAATGGGCAGGTGTAGACCCCGCTACAGGATATGGAATGTGGTATAAAGATGTTTTAGGAACGGATGGTTTGCCTACAGGTGAACGCGAAACAACACAAAGATACTCTGACGCTACAAGATACGAAGCTAATAAGTCCTCTTTACCAGATGTAGTTGGAGGTTTGACTAATTTCTTTAAATATAAAAATGTGGATTTAAATGTTTTATTGAACTTTAGTTTCGGTGCCTATGTTTATGATAACACTTATGCAAGTTTAATGGCAGGATTTGAAACGCCAGGTAGATCAGCTCATCAAGATTTACAAGACCGTTGGCAACAACCAGGTGACATTACCGATGTTCCTTTGTTATTGACTGCAAATAATGATTTCAACTCTCAGTCAACTCGTTTTTTATTTAATAATGACTACGTTAGATTGAAAGCGCTGAATTTGGGCTATAATTTTTCTGAAGATGCCTTAGCTAAAACTAGTCTTTCAAGTTTGAGATTGTATTTGCAAGCAGATAATCTTTTGACGTGGCAATCACATAAGGGTATTGACCCTGAACAAGCTTTGAGTGGAAATACTAATAGTAGATCATACAACCAAAGAATAGTTTCTTTCGGTGTTAATTTAGAATTCTAAAAAAAAAAATAGACAAGATGAAAAATATATTTTTAAAATTTTTATTTGCTTTCATGGCACTGGTCATGTTGGCAGGTTGTAGCGAGGAGTTTCTTGACGAACCTAAACCCACAGATCAGGTTTCAGAGTCAGTAGTTTTTACTTCAAGAAGTGGTGTAGAAGCATTTATTTCAGGGATAATGCGTCGTTTCAGAGGGCAATTTGATGCTACTGATTCTGCTGGACTGAACTCTATTTTCTATGCTCGATCAATAAAAGGAAATGATGCTATCAATACAACTACTTGGTTTAACTTTGACTATCAAAATGATAATCGTGAGCCAACGTATAGAAGAACTAGATTCACTTGGAATTATTGTTTTTACATGATAAACCAAGCAAATACGTTGATAAATGGCGTTGAGGCTAGTTCACTATCTAGTGCTGATAAAAAAGAGTTAATGGCATATGGATATGCCTTGCGAGGGTTTTTCTATCATCAATTAGTGATGGAGTTTGCTCCTACATATTCTTTTGATTTGGATTTCCCTGCGCCACCAATTTACACTAGCTTGTCTCTTACAGGAAACGGGATGTCTACAGTAAAAGATGTTTATGCTTTGATTGTCGATGATATGACTAAAGCGGTTGATGGGTTAACAACTTCTCGCTTAGGTAAGTCTTACATTAATAAAAGTGTTGCTAATGGTATTTTAGCTCAAGTATATCAGGTTATGGGTAATTGGGCTGGTGCTAAAGATGCAGCGAACGCTGCTTACGGAGGTGATCCAACCGCAGTGTTAAATGCATCAGCTTATAGTGCCGGATTTAATGATTATTCAAATGTTGAATGGATTTGGGGAAGCGCACAAAGTTCTGACCAAAGTAATTACTATTGGGGCTGGCCGCATGCAGGAACAGATCATTTGACTGTATCCTACTTAGCAACTTATATTAATGTAGATTTCGTAGACTTGTTTTCTGCAACAGATGTAAGAGCTGTTTTTCAAAAGAAGAGTGGTTCAATCACTGATTTATCGGATTATCGTTACTGGATAACTAATAAATTTACATTTACTTTTGATGCCGACCATGCTATCATACGTACACCTGAGATGATATTAATTGAGGCGGAAGCTAAAAATAGATTAAATGATGATGCAGGAGCTCATGATTTACTATATACTTTGCAAAATAATCGAGATGTAAAAGCTGTGAAGTCAAATAACACGGGTGCTGCTTTACTTGAAGAAATTTTAGTTGAAAGAAGAAAAGAATTGTACCTAGAAATAGGAGTAGAATGGTTTGATGCTAAACGTCTAAGAAGAGGTATTACTAGGACAGGTAACCAAAGAGTTAAAGGCCCATCTAGTTTGACTGCTGATGACAAAAGGTTCTTTTTGAAAATTCCGCAAGCTGAAATAGACGCTAACGACTTGATTGATGAGTCAGTTAATGCTGATAGGTAGAAATATTTAGTTTTTTATTAAGCCGAGTTTGATTAATTTTCAAACTCGGCTTTTTTTGTCCCTAATTTTAAACTGGCTTTGATTTCTTCATTTATAGCAGTTCTGTAAGTTTGTCTGTTTTATCCATTACTAAGTCGCACAACTGATAGTGTTTGTTTAATGATATTTAGGAAATGTACCTTCTTAATGCAAAAGCAAAATCTACCGTAGGAAACGATAGTGATGCTAGAATGGTTTTGAAAAATTTTTTAACAATAAGAAATGTGGACGGAGCCTATTTAGATGCTATGTCAGGAACGACATTGCAAAAAGAAAATTACTTACAAACTAGAATTGAATTTGGGGTGAAGGGAAAAGTTGTTTAGCGATGAAGAGAAACAAAGCAACAACTACTAGAGGTTCTAATCATTTATTTTTTGCTGGAGATAGCTTTCAATACAATGATGTTAAATTGACTTTTGAGATTCCACAGCATGAAGTATTAAACAATCCGTTTATTAATTAATGGTAGTGTAGAATAGTAGTAAACTTAAACCCGCTATGCAAGCGGGTTTTTTATTGTAAAAATTGCTCTTGTTAAAGAAATTTTGATTTACAATTCTCCAATTAGAGTTCGTTTAAATTTGTATTTTATGTATTTCTAATTTGATTGTCTAGTGAAAAATAAAAGCTTTTTACAAATAAAATATACTTAAAAGAAAAAAAGAATG
>JBLIKD010000089.1:0-7375 GCA_047636275.1 Flavobacterium sp.
GTTGAAGTCGTTTGTAAAGAAACCAGAATCAATAATTTATTACACGTACAACCGATGTCCTATCAGCAGGCGCTGTCACGTGCTTTAATCAAAGTAAATCAGGATCAAGTAGCTTCTAGCTGGAAAGACTCTTTGATCAGCGGCAGATTCAGTGGCAGTATTTCGGAATACCTCACAGTTCCTAAAAAGAATTGCTTCATCGACAGGAGAAAAAAAGGAATAATTGACCGAGAATATACAATTAACAAAATTTGGTCTCTTGGAGGAGACACAGGATGGTATTATGGGGACTGGCTTTGGGGAATTAGGGGATTTATAGACAAACTATTTGGAGGTGTAGGTTCCAGAAGAGGACGCACAAATAGACATGAAATTCATAGCGGAGACGCCCTAGACTTTTGGCGCGTTTTATACGCTAATAAAGAAGATGGCAAGTTGGTTCTATACGCTGAAATGAAACTACCCGGACAGGCCTGGCTTGAATTCAAAATAATAAATAATACTTTGTATCAAGCCGCAACCTTTAAACCCAGAGGAATTTGGGGGAAATTATATTGGTACTCTGTATTACCCTTTCATGGATTCATTTTTAATGGTATGTTAAATAAACTGATAAAGTAGTTTTTCCGCTTATAAATATACCACCAATTTAACTCAGTAGCTATCAAAATACAGGCGCCATTTAGCCAGTCAATCCTTTAACCTTTGATTGTTTACAATCCAGAGGTAAACAACATCAAATAAATGCACTATCTCATTATATGAGTTAATAAGTTACTTAGCAATACCTGCTTTATACGTAGCAATTGCTCTATCCCTTGCAAAGGCATGATCTATCATGGGCATTCCGTACCCGAGTTCAAATTCCGGAATCCACTGCCGAATGTAAATACCTTTTTCATCAAATTTTTTCAGTTGAATCGTTGGATTAAACACTCTAAAGTAAGGTGTAGCATCACAACCGGTTCCAGCAGCCCATTGCCAATTGCCCACATTAGATGACATTTCATAATCCAACAACTTTTCGGCAAAATAAGCTTCTCCCCACTGCCAGTTGATCAGTAGATGCTTACAAAGAAAACTTGCCACCACCATACGCACTCTGTTGTGCATATAACCGGTTTCGTTAAGTTGACGCATTCCAGCATCTACCATTGGATATCCAGTAGTTCCAGAACACCAGCGCTTGAAATCATCTTCGTTATTCAACCACTGAATTCCGTCGTATGCGGATTTAAAATTATTTGTTACTTCACGAGGAAAGTTAAACAGGATCTGCATAAAAAATTCCCGCCATATCAACTCGCTTAAAAAAACAGCATTCGTACTAGCGGCCCAATTAACCATCTTACGAACGCTTACCGTGCCAAATCGCAAATGCGGCGACAGATAAGATGTCGCATCTACCGCCGGAAAATCTCTTTTTTCCTCATAACTAGCTATCTGCGTTAGATTATAAGGCTGCACCTTAATAGTGCTTTCCTCAAAGCCTATCTCCCCTAAAGGTGGGAAAATAAACGTTGAATTAAAAAAATTAGAACTAGTACTTGCACCAATGTACTCTCTAACAGGTGCCATTGTATTGTACTTCTCCAACCACTTATTTTTAAACGGAGTATAAACGGTATACGGTAATCCGTCCGCTTTTGTAATTTCTTTTTCTTCAAAAATGACTTGGTCTTTGAAAGAAAAACACAAAATATTTTCGCTTTGCAAAAACTCATAAATCTTATGGTCCCTAGCTATGGCATACTGCTCGTAATCTTTATTAAAGAACACTTCTTTGATATCAAATTCTTGAGAAAGTACTTTAAATACAGTAGCAGTTTCTCCTTTTTTAACCAATAGAGAACTTCCTATTTGTCTTAATTGCTCATTGATATTAAATAATGATTGATGGATGAATCCAACTCTCGCATCATTTTTAGGTAAATTATCTAAAATAGCATCGTCATAAATAAATAATGGAACAACTGGATATTCAGACTCTAAAGCATGAAATAAACCAATATTATCTTCCAACCGTAAATCACGTCGAAACCAAAAAAAAGATACTTTTTGTTTTGTCATTATTTTGAATTAAAAATTTCGTTCACCTTTAGAACTCTGTGTGCAAATATTTCGTTTAATTTACTCTTCACCACCAAGGTGTTCATGATCCTTCCTAAAAAGCCTAGAGGCAAGGCATAATGAACAACATCTGTCATTTTAGTACCATTTTCAGTCGCTTCAAAAAAATGTTTATGATGCCATAAAGCATAGGGTCCAAAACGCTGTTCGTCTACAAAATAACTATTTTCCTTAACGAATGAAATTTCAGTCATCCACGATATTGTTATACCCAATAGTGGGGTAACCTTGTATTGAATTATCTGTCCGGCATACATGGGTTTACTATCAAAATCTGTGATTTGAAATCCCATCGTCTCTGGTGTTATTTTTTGTAAGTTACCAGGACTGGAGAAAAATTTCCAGCACTCTTCTACCGTAGCATTTACATGCTGTACCGTTTCTTTTTTATATACTTTCATTGGATTTAATTTTGAGTTTGATAATAACTGTTACCACTAGATTGTGAGAAGCGCCGACAAAGAAATGAAATCTACCATCTTTAGAATCAGACTATAAAATTGTAGCTGTATGATTTAACAGCGTTAAAAATAATCTATCTTTTATTTTTTAATCGAAAGTGTGCTTACTAATTACTACATGTTGTAATACTTAAATGGTACATATAGCATTCCAAAAACCTCACTGCCTTCCTTACCCATTTTTTTGTGGTGTACTTTGTGCGCTTTGCGTAAACCTATGAGATATCTATTTTTAGTAGTCTTAAACCACTTAAATCTTTGGTGAATTAAAACATCATGAATCATGAAGTAACAAAAACCATACGCTGTAATTGCAAGTCCTATAAAGAATAAGTAGTTAAAACCAGCCTCTACTCCAACTGAGAAAAGGATAATACTCGGAAAAGCAAAAATTGCAAAAAATACATCATTACGTTCGAATATATTCGCATACTTAGGCTGATGATGATCTTCATGAAAATACCACATAAGACCATGCATTAAATACTTATGGGTTAACCACGTAACGCATTCCATAAATAGAAAAACGCCAAGGAAAATTATAAAAGAGATCATTACTGTTTGTATTTAATTAGTTTTGGTTGCTACGACCAAGCCTTTCTCCTTTAAACTAATTTCATCTTGTATGATACAAAAGAACGTGCCAATAGTGCCGCTTTCGTATAATTAGAAACTCTTATTCTTTCAGTTCCAATTTGATGGTAGGGCGTATTCTCTAGTTTATTTAATAATTTTTTATAGTAGACATAGGCGGTATAAACTCCAAATTTTGCTTCGATAGGCAATTTTACAATTCCTTCGTAGGCAACTCTAAAATCCTCTTCAATTTCCTTAATAATTGAATTCTTTGCCTCTTCATCAAACGAATTCAAGTCAACTCCGGGAAAATAGTTTCTATTCAAGACCAAGTTATCCTCCTTCAAGTCTCTTAGAAAATTTACTTTCTGAAAAGCAGATCCTAATCTCATCGCTTCTCCTTTCAATTGCTCATACGTTTGCGTTTTTCCGGCTACAAAAACTTTTAAACACATTAAACCTACTACATCAGCTGAACCATATATATACTCATTATACTCTTCAGTACTACTATAATCTGACTTGACTAAATCAAGCTTCATACTTTTTAAGAACGCCTGAATAAGATCATCTGTAATATTGTATTCTTTCACTGTACACTGAAATGAATTTAATATCGGATTCAGACTTATCCCCGCTTCAAAGGATTTATAGTATTCTTTTTCGAAATCATTTATTAACTCTTCTTTATTAAAACCATGAAAGGAATCCACAATTTCATCAGCAAAGCGTACAAAACCGTAGATACTATATATAGCATCCCTAATACTTGGCGATAGCATATATACCGCCAATGAAAATGAAGTACTATAGTTTTTTGTAACTAGCTTACTGCATTTGAATGATACATCGTCAAATAATTGCTTCATAGTTATATTTCTAAAAATTGTTTATTAATTAAATCTGATACCAATTTTCCTGATATTAATGCCGGTGGTACACCAGGCCCTGGAACAGTTAATTGCCCTGTAAAATATAAATTACGTACTTTTTTGCTTTTTAATTTTGGCCTCAGGAAAGCGGTTTGTAACAATGTATTTGCCATGCCATAAGCATTTCCCTTGTATGAATTATAGTCTTTAACAAAATCATCTTTACAAAATGAAACCTTAAAGATAATATTATTTTTTACGCTTTGCTGTGTCAATTCTTCAAAACGATCGATTATTTTATTAAAGTACTCCTCTCTTAACTCTTCCGAGTCATTAATTCCAGGAGCAAGAGGAACAAGAAAAAAACCGGATTCCATACCTTCTGGAGCAGCAGTTTGATCTGTTAGCGAAGGGAAATTAGCATAAAATAGCGGCTCTTTTGGCCATTGGGGTACATCATAAATATCTTTTGCATGCTGGTAAAAATCCACATCAAAAAACAAAGCATGATGTGATATGTTTTCGATTTTTTTATCGAAACCAACATAAAACAACAAAGAGGAAGGAGCAAAAACTCGGCTGTCCCAATATTTTTCTGAGTACCCGCGAAATTCCTCATCTAACAACGTTTCCGTATGATGGTAATCAGCACCGCTTAAAACTAAATCGGAAGTAATAGTTTCTCCGTTCACTACAATTGCCGTTGCTGTTTTATTTTTAACAATTATTTTTTCAATATTGGAATTGGTATGAAAAGTAACCCCGAGTTCTCTGGCTAAGCTTTCCATAGCTCGCACTACATCAAACATTCCAGTCTTGGGATGCCAAGTTCCCATTCCAAAATCGGCATAATTCATAAAACTATAGAATGACGGCGTATCAGACGGCTTCGCTCCCAAAAATAAAACAGGGAATTCAAGAATTTGAATTAACCGTTCGTTTTTAAATTTTTTGTGAACATCACGACTGATATTGCTAAAAAACTGTCCAATCTTCTTAGTTGTTTCTACAGTTACAAGTTCTAACGGTGATACTCCCGGACGGTAGACTAAATCTTTTATTGCGATATCATAATTGCTCTTTGCCTCGGTGATGAATTTGTGCAAGACAGCGCCGCTTCCTTCTTCAATGGATTCAAAAGTAGCTTCGATTTCCGCTAAATTATCTGCGATTGTAATAAATTCATCGACACCGAAGTAGACTCGGTAAGCAGGAGATAGCTTCACAAGCTCATAATAATCCGTTGTCTTTTTACCAAAATCAGCAAAAAATCTATCAAAAACATCTGGCATCCAATACCAACTTGGCCCCATGTCAAATGTAAAACCATCTTTTTTGAGTTGTCTCGCTCTTCCGCCAATAGTAGCATTTTTTTCATAAACCACTACTTCATGACCGCCTTTGGCCAAATAGCTAGCAGCTGATAATGCTGAAAATCCGGAACCTATAATTGTAATTTTCTTTTTTTCTTTCATTTGTCTAACAAATATATAAAATGATTAAACGAAACCTATATTTTTTCTACTAATTCAGCAATAGACTTAAAAATGACTATTCTTTCAGAACGATTTTCTTTATCTATAAACTGACTTAGCCAGCCCGTAAACCACAACTCAGTATCATTATCTAATAATTGATCTTCCATCTGTCTGACATATTCATTAACTGAATCTCGATCTGGCTGAACAGTTAGATAAGTAACAAAAATGATGGAGTCAAAATGCTTTTTCATGTCTTTTAAATTGTCAATAGGCATACTTTCTCCTAGATACACTGTCTTGTAACCTCTTGACAAGATTTCATAATTCAAATACATAAGACCTAACTCGTGTATTTCGTTCATCGGGAGCGAAAGTACAAAAACCTTGTCAAAATTGATTGGTTTAACTAACTGAAGTTTTTCTGTATTTATGAGTACTTTTTGTTTGATTAAATAACTCATAAAATGCTCATGCGCAATGGTAATAGTATCAGTCTGCCATAACAAACCTAATTCTGCAAGTAAGGGAATAAATACTTGATGAAATACTTCTTTAAATGACTTTTCTTCTATCAGCCAATTGTAAGTCTTCATGAACAACTCCTGATCAAAGTTCATCATCGCCATCTTGAAAGCGGTAATGGCATGATTTTTTGCGCTTTTTGAGGATATAATTTCCCGCACCATCACCGGAATTTGTTCTTCCGGATAAGAAGAAATTTTAGATATTTTATATCCGTAATCGTGTAACAAAGTAATGTTCAACAGTTTTTGCAAACTCGCTAAATCATACAATCTGATATTAGTGTCTGTGCGCATGGGCTGCAGCACATTATACCTTTTCTCCCAAATGCGTATGGTGTGTGCTTTTATGCCGGAAAGGTTTTCAAGATCCTTTATGCTAAAAACATTTTTTATGTTGTTCATTGTTTATTCATATTTATTAAACAAATGTAGTGTATTTATTTGTTTTAAATCCTTAAATGCGGGAAAAACAATATGTAAAGAAGCAATGTAAAAGGCTTTTGTAGTATCAAAACCGGGATAAAAACGACCGATTCTATTACGACTATTAAATGTTACGTGCACTCGAAGATTTTGGAATGAGAAATAGATTCATCTCGTGTTACTTGAACGATTTTTTAGAATTATTTATTTTTACATCAAGACTATTTTCGCTTACCCTCAATAAGTTAAACTCTGTTTTAAGTATGAGATTATAAATTAAAACCTATTTGAACTCGCAGCCATCGGAATCTCTAGCTAAACTATATAATATCTCAGGTGTATTTACGATTTAAACCACAATCCATTTCGGAATGCAACTTTTGAAGAGTACTAATAAAAAATGATTAGACAAAGGAAAGAGAAGTAATAGTCTAAACTTTTAGTTATCTCTCCCTTAACTGTAATAATGTTGTCGTTTACAGCTATCTTTTTATGATTTCTTTGCTACTAAAACCTTTTTCGTTATAAATTGTTCTACAACAGAGGACCGGAGCATGAGCGCTTACACCCACATTAATATGATTTGCATTTATTTTTAACTTCTTACACTATCGTACTCAGAATAGTAAACACTTTAACTCTAGTAGCTACCCTTTGGGATTGAATGGTAATGCTGATAAAAACTGAATTAGGGTAAATAGTAAAAAAAGGACAAGGGTAAAAATGATTGTTTAGTTAAAGTATCGCCATTTTTAATGCCCCCAACTTGAAGCCATGTTATTGTCTAAAGCTGGACTTACTAAGTCAAGGTAGGCACTTCCATCAGCTTATATTAACCAATCGTCAGCGTCAAAATACTCGACTGAATCAATTGTATTTCCATCGGCATAAGCCAAAACACTTTTTTT
>JBLIKD010000090.1:0-7347 GCA_047636275.1 Flavobacterium sp.
ATCTACTCTGCTTTAAACGAAATAGGACTACAAAATATACTTTACACTGCTCAACTCGGCTTAGATCACCCCATAGCCATCCGCTATCCTCGTGGTCGTGGCGTTCTACCAGATTGGCGAACCAACAATTTTGGTAACTATGAAAAAATTGAAATCGGTAGTGCCAATTGCTTAAAACACGGAACCGAAACTGCCGTATTATCGAATGGACCGATAGGCAAAAACGTTACTTTGGCATTAGCCAATTTAAATAGTCCAACCACAATTGCCCATTATGATTTTGCATTCGTTAAACCTCTGGACGAAAAAGAATTACATGCTATTTTTAAAACCTTCAAAACGATTATAACAATCGAAGATGGAGTTACAAAAGGTGGTTTTGGAAGTGCAATTCTGGAGTTTGCCGCCAAAAATAACTATACCGCAAAAATACAATTACTGGGAATACCCGATGAATTTATAGAACATGGAACTGTCGACGAACTGCAACAATATTGCAGGATCGACGTTAAAAGTTTAGAAATAGTTTTTTCTGTTGAGTCAAAATAATTATTTTGCGCTCCCTAAACACAATGCGCCTCAAATGAAATTACTGTCCTTGTCCCTCCTGGTTTTTGTATTGCTATTTTCAGAAAACACGTTCTCTCAAAAAATTATTACTACCCTAGATGGGCCTAAAAAAATAGAGCTCGACACTCTATCTCATTGGATAAAAAAAAATAAAATCGGATTTGACATCTCTGAAATTGTATTTGTTAACTGGAATGCCGGTGGAACCAGCTCCATTTCCGGATTATTAAAAGGAAAATTTAATCGCATATACAGCAAAGACAATTACAACTGGACAAATGAATTGATTGTGCGCTATGGCTTGAATAAACAAGATGGCATTGAAGTACGAAAAACAGAAGACGTCCTTCAGTTTAATTCTGCTTTAGGCTATAGAAAAGACACACTCTCTAACTGGTACCACACCGCAAAATTCAATTTCAATACTCAATTCACGGATGGATATGCTTACCCAAATAAAGAAGTTTCCATATCTAAACGTTTTGCACCCGCTTATATTTTCTTAGGACTTGGAGCGGAATATGCCACAAAAGACAAAGAAAAATTACTTTACTTATCCCCTTTTACTTCCAAAATAACAATGGTGCTTGACCAGAGACTAGCCAACCAAGGTGCTTTTGGTGTTAAAAAAGCACTGTATGATAGTAATGGAAATTTAATTGTTGAAGGTGAAAAGTCAAAAACAGAACTTGGTTTTCTGTTAACCGGTTTTTACAAACAAGAAGTATTGAAAAACATTACTCTTGAAAACAGACTCAGTTTGTATTCTGACTATATTAATAAATTTGGTAATATCGATATCGACTATGACCTGACATTAGAATTAGTAGTCAATGAATATGTCAAAACCAATATAGGACTTCATATTATCTATGATGATGACATTAAAGCTAAAGAAGAGGTTAACGGAGAACAGGTTACCGTAGGTCCAAAAACCCAACTTAAGCAAATATTAGGAGTAGGAATTGTTTATAATTTCTAATTAATCCTTTTTCTTGCCATTGATTGTTTCAAATAGCTCTAAAGCATTCCCATCCGTCAGTAAAGAAACAAAATGACAGATATGTAGCAGTCTCTCATACAAATCTGCTTTTTCATAATGATGTTTCTCCGGTAGTAATTTTAAAATTAGTGCATCATAATTAGAGGTATTTCCATCATACTTGTTATTGTAAGCCGTAATGAATTTATCCAAGAGCGTTTGTATGATTTGGTATCCCACAATCTCCTTCTCGATCACTTCCCGACTCTGATAGATATTATTTACACTAATACTGATGATATCATCCATTTGTGCTTTATACTTACTTTTGTCTGTTAAAGCAAAAGGGAATTCCCCCTTTAAAATAGCTTCCTCATTGTCTATAAAAACTTTTACTGCATCATTGATCAAACTACCAATTGCCAAAGCTCGCAAATAACTGATGCGATCTTCCTTAGTGGTAAGCGTTTTATATTTTGATGTATCAATACTGTCTTTTACTAATTTAATTAAGTATTCCAAAGCAAAATCTTCCGAGACTAATCCAAGATTGATTCCGTCTTCAAAGTCTATGATAGTATAACAAATATCATCTGCTGCTTCCACTAAATAAGCGAGAGGATGTCTCTCAAAACCGATATCACCTTCCGATTTATTTGGGATTAGTCCCATATCTTTTGCTGCTTCTTCAAAAAACTTTTTGTCTGTTTGGAAGAAACCGTACTTTTTGTCTGATATGTTACTAGTTGGTTTTTTTGGCAAACTCTCTTTTGGATATTTCATAAAAGCGCCAAGGGTCGCATAAGAAATTCTAAGGCCGCCCTCGATACCTGGTCGACTCGCCGTCAAAACCGAAAATCCATTTGCATTTCCTTCAAAATCGATTAAATCCTGCCATTGCTTTTTAGACAATTTATCTTGATACTTTTTTCCGTTTCCAATAGAGAAATACTCCCCTATCGCTTTTTCACCCGAATGTCCAAAAGGCGGGTTACCGATATCATGCGCCAATGAAGCTGCAGCTACAATAGCCCCAAAATCATTCATATGAAAGCCATGCACTTCCTTCAAATACGGATATTTCTCAATTATTTTCTTTCCTACCAAACGTCCTAAAGAGCGTCCCACTACCGAAACTTCTAAACTGTGCGTCAAACGAGTGTGTACAAAATCTATTTTAGAAAGTGGAATCACCTGTGTTTTATCTTGGAGACTTCTAAAAGCCGCCGAAAAAATAATACGGTCATAATCTACTTCAAAACCTAAACGAGTATCATCTTGTTCAATACGTAATCGCTTGCTTGTGTCGCCTTGTCTTTTTAATGATAGAAGTTGTTCCCAGTTCATACAATGTTTTTCGGATTTGAATAATTTGATTATTTTTCAAAGATAAAAAAATAGCGATAACTTAAAATAGCTTTAATCAATAGTTTTCGCAGCAATTGATCAGTACCATACCTTGTATAAAAAAAGGACAACTTCGTAAAGTATTCAAAATAGTGTAACTTGCTTCTTATTATTTACAACTAATACCTTTATTATATTTCATTAAAAACAGCACTTGGAACATCCAGAAAACATACAAAAATACTATTTGCACAAAGATGATTTCTCTAAGCTTCATTTTGAAGTTCACGACCTCACATCCTATTTTGAACGTCATAAAGAATCAGCCTCTAAAGCACATACGCATGAGTTTTATCAATTAATTTGGTTTACAGCACCAGGAAGTCATTGCATTGATTATGATGAGATTAATTACCCGAAAAATAGCTTGGCATTTATAGGCACTAATCAGATTCATTCTTTCTGCCCACATACAAAAAACGAAGGCGTCCTTATCCATTTCAACGATTTTTTCATCAATCAATTTAACCCGGAATTAGCACAACGATTTTCACTTTCTGTTTTTAACGAAATTGGGCAACCCTACATTACCGTAGAAGACACTGCAGTCAATCGCGTCAACAGCCTTCTACAATTTATTCAAGAAGAAAATCAACATAGAAATACTTCGCAAAAAGAGCAACTTTTTTTCTTGTTAAGCAGTCTTTTACTCAGTATTGAACGCATCAAAAATAAAAACGAAACGGATGTGCTTTTTAAGAACACTGACTTTGAACTCGCCTATTCTTTTAAGAAAGAAGTATACAACAATCGAGATAGCTTTCCTTCATTAGAACACTATACCCAACAACTTCACACTAATACTAAAAAGCTTACTACTGTCACCAAACAATATTTAAGAGGAACGCCAGCACAAATTATAAAAAATGTAAAAATATTAGAAGCAAAACGCAAGCTAGCTCAAAAACAACTTACTATTCAAACGATAGCCTTTGATTTAGGTTTTGATCAACCTACTTATTTCACGAAGTATTTCAAAAAAGCGACAGGACTTACCCCTAAACAATTTCAAGCGATCATTCCCTAATTTACCATTATCACTCTCTGCTTTACCATTTTATAAAGTACTATTTTTTTACCTTAGTATGTATAAATTTTAAAAATGATGATCATGAAAACAGCATTAATTATAGGCGGAAATAGTGGTATTGGAAAAGCAACAGCATTACAATTAGCGCAGCAAGGTATTGAAGTGCATATTGTAGGTGTAACCGAAAACAAACTAAATGAAGCCAAAGTAGAAATTGAAAAAGTGGGTAAGGTAACAACACATCAAGTGAACATCAGCAACACTACCGAAGTAAATGCTTTTATCACCGCCCTAGATTCAATAACAAAAATTGACTATTTAGTAAATGCCGCGGGTATTTTTGGCCCAAAACCATTTTTAGATCATACTCTTGAAGATTACGACTCTTACCTAGATTTAAACCGAGGCTTCTTTTTTATCACGCAAGCGGTCGCAAAAAAAATGAAACTAAATGGTGGCGGAAGTATAGTTAATATAGGCTCTATGTGGGCAAAACAAGCTGTCAAAGCAACACCTTCTTCAGCTTATTCTATGCAAAAAGCAGGCTTACACTCTTTTACACAGCACTTAGCTATGGAATTAGCAGATTATAATATTCGTGTGAATGCTGTTTCTCCCGCAGTGGTAAATACTACATTGTATCACGGCGTTTTTGGCGGGAAGGAAGCAGCCGAAAAGGCACTTGAAGGATTTAATGGCTTTCATCCAATAGGTAAAATTGGTACTGCTAATGAAGTAGCCAATGCTGTTGTATTCTTATTATCAGATAAATCAAGCTGGACAACTGGCGCTATCCTAGATGTTGATGGCGGTGTTATGTCTGGAAGAAATTAATAGAATAGAATAATTAAGTGTTTAACATAAAACTGATAGTATTTATACACTATCAGTTTTTTTTGTCTAAATCATTAATTCATAAGTTATTATATGCAAAAAAACATATTAACGGCCACGGTCATATTATTAATTCTGATAACGTGCAATTAGAAATGGGTACGATGTCGCAACTACTTTCCCTCTGCATCAAAGAGCGCCTACTTATATAAACAATTCCATTAACCTTGCCTACGCATCCACCGACTTTTTTTAGCGCAATACGAATCAGTCAGCTATTTTAGTTAGCAGTAGGCAACCCATAAAGACAATTATATTATTACTATCTTATCCTCCTAAATAAATTTGTATTTTGTGTTTTTTTTCGATTTTAGGAATACTGTTTACAAATTAAAAATACAATTAAAGAATATTCTTAGTCAGGAATCACTTCACTTTCCGTCTTATATCGAGTCTGTATCGGTAATCGACGAAGGGACTAAAAGTATCAAACAAATAGGTTTTAATTAAAAGACAATTATGCTGTACAAAGGACAACTCAATGAATTCATTCGATTAGCAGAAATCGACGCTAGCAACTCTGATTTGCTTAAAGAAAAAATTACTGACGGTTTAAGTGTGATTTGGTCCTTAGACGAATTAAAAATTAATGTTGACGGAAAAGAGTACCTGTTCCCAGTAAACACGGTCTTATTTTTAACCGAATACCACAAGGTAGAAGTCTTAAAAGTAACCAGTGCGCGCTTGATTCATTTTAACAGGGCTTTCTATTGTATTGCAGATCATGATAATGAAGTAGGCTGCAAAGGGATTTTATTTTTTGGCGCTTCTCGATTCCCCAAAATAACAATCCCTGATGAAGAACTAGAAAAATTTGAAATACTCTGGAAAATGTTTGCTATCGAAATGGAGTCCAAAGACGATTTGCAAAACGATATGCTACTAATGATGCTCAAACGCTTACTAATCTTATGTACCCGCGTTTACAAAGAGCAAACAGAGTTGACTACATTTGACAAAAATCAATTGGATATTGTGAGAGAATACAATTACCTAGTTGAAAGCAATTTTAAAACCAAACATCAAGTAGCTGATTATGCTGAAATGCTGAATAAAAGTCCAAAAACATTATCTAATTTATTCAAAAAATACAATGAAAAATCCCCTTTACAAATTATTCAAGACCGCACAATACTTGAAGCACGCCGATTATTACGCTACTCTGACAAGAGTATCAAAGAAATCGCTTACGAAATAGGGTACGAAGACATCCAGTCTTTCAGTCGGTTTTTCAAGAAGACGGAAGGCGTTTCTCCTTCTGACTTTAAAAAGACAGTATAATTTATAATTTTTAGGAGCTAATCCAGCTCTACGCTTTATCTTTTTATGCTGAACCCCGGCATAAAAGGATGCCGCCTTTACCTGGGTTAGACGACAGTCAGTTTTCATCAATTTAAATTTATTTTATTTTCATCCAAATTCCCCATAACTGGTATCAATAAGAGTGGAATCATTTTGAATAGTGAATAAAATATCAAAATTTACTCCATCACTATCTATTTTATGATTAACCGAATAATACCTAGAACGATATACTAAATCTGCTACACTGACTAAGACATAAATCTTTAACTCATCAATAAAAGTGATTATCTCTTTACAATTAACCCCGAAATTTCCTTGATTATCATAATTAGAGATTTCATGGACACACGCCCCCTTTACAACAGGAGATTGATTTACCCTTTCATTGCTTGAACAAAAAGTAAAGCGGCAATTAAAGTTAGAAGAGTTGTTTTCATCTTTTTGGTTTTGTTATCAGACGCATAATTTATTAGAGAGTTAGGCCCATAATATAAGAAGTTACTAACTCCTAATAATGAATGCTTTTCGATTTAAATAAACTACAATCAAAGTGCCCTAAAAGCATTATTCTTTTCGGTGTTTATTAAATATACAAAGCGTTCTAGCCTAGACCTGATTACAGCGGCATTCTCTTGTATTCGCTGCGGCGAATTACAAGAGATATAGCGAAAAGCAGGTGGAATTTTCTCAAAATCAATTTACTTTCTACTTCTAAAAAACAGAAAGCCCCCTTTTTCATCTTAAAATAAGCATCAAGGGAAGAATGAACAACTCTAAGGGAAATCCGACCTAACTTCAAAGACGATATTCATCGCACCTTTGTATCATCAAAAGAAAAGATACAAATTATGAAACGAATACATACCATTTTCGCAAGCTTTAAAGCTATTTTGGGCCTGAAAAATATAAAAAAAACGCAGCAATTAATTGCAGCGGCCCCAGAAAGTTTTTGTCAGAATGGGACCATTACCGATTACTACTGCGACGAAAACAACTTATTTATATAATTATTAATTCAAACAAAAAATAAAATCATGACCAATTTCAACATACCAACAAAAGAAGAAGTTTCTGATTATAATCAAGCTATTTTTGATAAACTAGAAAAAGGAATAGGATTCATTCCTAATATTTATGCCGCAATGGGGCACTCTAAAAA
>JBLIKD010000091.1:0-7022 GCA_047636275.1 Flavobacterium sp.
GAAAAAACGAATTTTAATCTAGAAAACTCCTTGCTTTTCTTACCTTACTATTATTCCAATAAAAAAGGTGGAATCGCTTCCACCTTTTTTGCCCCAAATCTACCATAAACTTAACCTACTAATTTTATGGTAATTTAAATCTAAGGCAAATGAAATATACCTGCAAAAAATTCAGATGAATGACCTTTAAATAAGTTTAAATACACTAATTGCTATTTTAATAAGCTCTAGCATTTTTTCCTTCGTAGAAATTCATAAAAGCTTTATTCACTACTCTATTACCACCCGGTGTAGGATAGTCTCCTGTAAAATACCAGTCGCCTAGATTTTTAGGGCAGGCTATATGCAAATCTTCAACTGTTTGAAATATGATTTTTACTTCAGCCTTAATCTCCGGAGAACTTAACATCTCCGCAATTTTATCTGAAACCTCTTGTGGCTGGAATGGCTCATAAATAGCGGTAACATAGTTTAGTACGTCGTAGTCCTTATAATTTTCCTGCGCTTTACATTTTAAATAGACTTCCTCAACAATATGATATAAGTTTCTTTCTTTAAGTAATTCTAGAGCTGCTCTAAAAGCTACTAACCCTTCTAATTTAGCCATATCAATACCATAACAGTCCGGATATCTTATTTGTGGCGCAGATGAGACGACAACAATTCTTTTCGGATTCAAACGATCCATCATTTTAATAATGCTCATTTTCAATGTTGTCCCTCTTACAATACTATCATCAATAATCACTAGATTATCTGTTGTCTTAATTACGCCATATGTTACATCATAAATATGTGCCACTAAATCATCCCTACTACTGTCTTCAGTAATAAATGTTCTTAATTTAGCGTCTTTGATTGCTACTTTTTCGGTACGGATCTTTACTGAAAGTACCTCTTCTAAAGAATCGTCAGTTAAATTATCTCTATTTTCAAGAATATAATTTTTCTTTCTTTGATTTAAAAAATCTTGAGCTGCTTCTACTAAACCGTAAAAAGAAGTTTCAGCTGTATTTGGAATATAAGAAAAAACAGTGTTGTCAGTATCTTGTTCTATAGCACTAAGAACGGCTGGCAAAATTAATCTTCCTAAATTTTTTCTTTCTTGATATATTTCAGCATCGCTTCCTCTCGAAAAGTAAATACGCTCAAACGAACATGCTTTACTTACCGTAGGAGTAAGGATTTCCTGCATAGAGACGGTACCGTTTTTCTTGATGATCAAGGCTTTTCCAGGATCTATTTCATGTACATCTTCAAAAGCGACATTAAATACAGTTTGGATAACTGGCCTTTCGGAAGCTACTACAACCACTTCATCATCCTGATAAAAATAAGCGGGACGAATCCCAGCAGGGTCTCGAAACACAAATGAATCTCCATGCCCTAGAAGCCCTGCCATAGCATAACCACCATCTAAATTTTTAGAAGCTCTGGTTAGTATTTTTGCTACATCCAATCTTTCTGCAATAATCGGAGAGGCCTCCCTTTTTGTTAAACCCTCATTTTTACATTCTTGGTATAGATCAGTTACTTCATCATCAAGAAAATGGCCTATTTTTTCCATCACGGTTACCGTATCTGCCATCTCCTTTGGATGTTGACCTAATTCCACGAGACTTTGAAAAAGCTCCTTAACGTTAGTCATATTGAAATTCCCAGCTAATATCAAATTCCTATGCATCCAGTTGTTTTGACGTAAAAACGGATGGACACTCTCGATACTATTTTTTCCAAATGTCCCGTAACGAACATGCCCTAAAAACAATTCCCCTACATACGGGATATTTGCTTTTTGAAGCGCCACATTATCCGTATATTCAGGATGTGCAGCCATTTCCTCATTTACTCTGTCATTTATCTGAGCAAATACATCTTGGATTGGTTGAGCATGATTTGATCGCACTCGACTAATATATCTTTCACCTGGTTCCATATCCAGCTTTATACTTGCAAAACCAGCACCATCTTGTCCACGATTGTGTTGTTTTTCCATTAGCAAATACATCTTCTGTATGCCGTAGAAAGCAGTTCCATATTTCTCTTTATAAAACTGAAGCGGTTTAAGCAGTCTAACTAAGGCTATCCCGCATTCATGTTGTAAAGCATCGCTCATCGTGTTGTAGTTTGTTGTGTTGTTAATTCCTAAAATAAAGTCTTACAAATAGTTTGTAAGACTAGTAATTAAAAAAGCCTCGTTTCCGAGGCTTTAAAACATTATAACTCTATATCAAATTGTGTTAACGATTTGAATTGTTTCAATCTTGACACTACTTCGTTTTTATGCAGACTAATCATTCTTTCTGTCCCAAATTTCTCGACACAAAAAGAGGCTAAGTTAGAACCATAAATAATAGCATTTTTCATATTTTCGAATGATACGTTTTCACTTTGTGTAATGAATCCTGCAAAACCTCCCGCAAAGGTATCTCCGGCTCCTGTTGGATCAAAGACTTCTTCTAATGGCAAAGCTGGTGCAAAGAAAACCTGAAGATCATGAAATAGTAAAGCGCCGTGCTCCCCTTTTTTAATCACAACATATTTTGGCCCCATGGCTTGAATTTTAGCCGCTGCTTTAACTAAAGAATATTCTCCAGAAAGTTGTCTTGCTTCCTCATCATTGATTGTTATTACATCTACCCGCTTTATCACTTCAAGTAACTCTGGCAATGCGCAATCCATCCAAAAATTCATGGTATCTAAAACCACTAATTTTGGTTTCGTTTCCATTTGGTCTAAAACACTACTTTGCACTATAGGATGCAAGTTACCAAGCATCACTACATCAGCATTTTTATAGTTTTCTGGAACCTTAGGTTGGAAATCAGCTAAAACATTTAATTGCGTGTCTAAAGTATCTCTTGAATTTAAATCGTTGCGATAACGACCGCTCCAAAAGAATGTTTTCCCTCCTTTAACTACTTCAAGACCAGAAATATCAATATTTCTTTCAACGAGTAAATCCAAATATTCCTGCGGAAAATCATCACCTACTACAGAAACTATAGCTGACTGTAAATTAAAAAAAGCGGCGGAAAGCCCAATATAGGTACCTGCGCCACCTAAAATCTTATCTGTTTTACCAAAAGGAGTTTCAATTGCGTCGAAAGCGACAGTTCCGACAATCAATAATTTGTTCATTTTATGAGTTTGGAATTAAAGGGCAAAGGTAGTTTATAAGTTACACTATTGCAACGGTTCAAACTCGCAAAATTTTCATAAAACTTTTCGTTCTTCCTTCTCATAAAAAGAATCTATTGACAAGGGAGTACTCTGTGTAGCCATGACAGCAAGTACATCGCATCGTTCATTCTGCGGGTGATTATTGTGTCCTTTTATCCATTTGAAATCGACTTCATGCTTTCTATAAATAACTAACAAGCGCTTCCATAAATCAGCATTTTTTCGATCTAAAAATCGTTTTTTCTCCCAACCAAAAACCCATTTTTTCACTATTGAATCAACCACATACTTGGAATCAGAAACAACAAGTACTTTTGTATGTGGATTCTTTAGTTTTTCTAGACCTACAATCACAGCCAATAACTCCATCCTATTATTCGTAGTTAACCTAAACCCCTCGTAAAATTCTTTGCTGTAGGTTTTACCCATTTTTACGCTCTCCATAACTACTCCATAGCCTCCTTTACCAGGATTTCCTTTAGCAGCACCGTCTGTGTATATGTGTACGTCGTAATTCATTATTTTTTAAATAGGTTTGTGCAAGATGCATTATTAGGAATGAAATTTTGATTACCTACTCCAATAATCCTGCGATTACCTTAGGTAAAAACTCTTGCTCTAATTCATGGATCCTCTCAGCGATGTCTTCTGGTGTTTCACTTCCATTTAAGGTTACTTTTTTTTGAAATACAACTCCTCCTTCATCATAATTTTCATTTACGTAATGGATCGTTATACCTGTTTCTTTTTCCTTATTCGCAACAACGGCTTGATGAACATTCATTCCATACATCCCCTTTCCTCCATACTTGGGCAATAATGCTGGATGTATATTTATAATTTTATTAGGGTACGAAACAATAATCTTTTGCGGGAATTTCAATAAAAACCCTGCAAGAACGATCAAATCTGGTTCAATTAACTTTAAATTTTGTAGTACTTTACCTTCTAAAAATTCTTCTTTCGAAAAAATTTCAGTTCGTATTTTATTGTTTTTTGCTCGTTCAATTACCTTCGCAGTTGGATTATTTGTAAAAACGGCAACTACCATTGCCGCATCCCCTGCAACAAAATACTTTATAATATTTTCAGCATTAGTACCCGATCCGGAAGCAAAAACAACTATTTTTTTCATAACCTATCTGATTTAGATTGCGCAAAAAAAGGCATAAAAAATGAAACTAAATAGCATTAGTACCTCTTTGTTAAAATTTATTTTAAATTTATTTGATACATTTATGAAGTTATTGGTTGTTTTAAAATAAAGTTTTTTATTTTTGCCAACAAATTAAATTCTAAAATTAAAGATTATGTCAGACATTGCATCAAGAGTAAAAGCGATTATTGTAGACAAATTAGGTGTTGACGAAAACGAAGTTGTAACAGAAGCAAGCTTCACTAATGACTTAGGGGCTGATTCATTAGACACTGTCGAGCTTATTATGGAATTCGAAAAAGAATTTGACATTCAAATTCCAGATGATCAAGCAGAAAATATTGCTACTGTTGGTCAAGCTATTTCTTATATCGAAGAAGCTAAAAAATAATAATTTAAACACCCGCTTGCTACATAGTAATCGGGTGTTATTATTTTTTTTAAAAATCAAATTCAAGATTGACTTTCAATCAAAAAGATATTTATTGTAATACCCATGGCTCTTTTGTAACAACAGTACAGTTAAGAAAGCATGGGTTTTATTTGTTTAAAGATAACAAAATATACAAGTTATGGTTTTAAAGCGAGTTGTTGTGACGGGTTTAGGTGCTCTTACTCCTATTGGAAATAATGTTAAAGAATATTGGAATGCGCTTATAAACGGTGTTAGTGGAGCAGCCCCAATAACTTATTTTGATGCTGCTAAATTTAGAACTCACTTTGCATGCGAATTAAAAAACTTTAATGCTGAAGATTTTTTAGACAGAAAAGAAGCTAGAAAAATGGACCGTTATGCGCAATATGCTATGGTTGCATCTGAAGAAGCTGTGACTGATGCTGGATTCGATTTTGAGACCCTCGATAAAGACAGAGCAGGAGTGATTTGGGGATCAGGTATTGGTGGACTAGAAACTTTTCAAATAGAAATGTTGAATTTTGCTGCTGGAGACGGTACTCCAAAATTTAATCCTTTTTTTATTCCAAAAATGATTTCAGATATTGCTTGTGGTCATATTTCAATAAAATATGGATTTAGAGGTCCTAATTTCGCAACTGTTTCAGCTTGTGCTTCCTCTACAAATGCAATTATTGACGCTTTTAATTATATTAGATTAGGACATGCAGATGTAATGGTAACTGGAGGCTCTGAGGCTGCAGTAACAATAGCAGGTATGGGTGGCTTCAATGCCATGCATGCACTGTCCACAAGAAATGATGATCCAACGACCGCGTCTAGACCAATGGACAAAGAAAGAGACGGCTTCGTTTTAGGCGAGGGTGCAGGAGCATTAATTCTTGAAGAATACGAACATGCAGTCGCTCGAGGAGCAACTATTTATTGCGAAATTGGTGGTGGCGGAATGTCTGCTGATGCTTACCATATTACAGCACCACATCCAGATGGTTTAGGTGCAAAAAATGTAATGCTAAATTGTCTAAGAGATGCTGGACTAAAACCTACAGATGTTGACGGTGTCAATATGCACGGTACTTCGACTCCATTAGGAGATTTAGCAGAATCTAAAGCAATCACTCATGTTTTTGGTGAGCACGCCTATACAATGAGTTTAAACTCAACTAAGTCAATGACTGGTCACCTTTTAGGTGCTGCCGGGGCTGTTGAAACTATCTCCTCAATTCTTTCAATGAAATACGGAATAGTTCCTCCTACAATAAATCATTTCACAGATGATGAAAATATTGATCCTAAACTAAACTTCACTTTTAATGTTGCACAAAAAAGAGAAATGAATGTTGTTATGAGCAATACCTTTGGTTTTGGCGGCCATAACGCTTGTGTATTAGTTAAAAAATTAGTCTTGTAATCTAAATGAATATCATAAAGAAAATATTTACAAAATCCCGTTCTCCAGAAGACGGGATTTTTTTTGATTCTATTCAAACAATTTTAGGTTTCTCTCCCAAAAATTTAGATCACTTCCGTAAAGCATTTACGCATCGTTCCACAAAGAAACTCAATGCAGAAGGCCACCCTATTAATTACGAACGTTTAGAATTTCTAGGAGATGCAATGTTGAGCTCAGTAATTGCAGCACATTTATTCAACAAAGCACCACAAGGAGATGAAGGTTATCTGACTAAAATGCGTTCAAAAATTGTCAGTAGAGAACACTTGAATGAACTGGGGAAAGATTTAAATCTCATTCGGTTTATCGACAGTAAAGTACCTATCCAGCATTTTGGAGAAAACATACATGGGAATATTTTTGAATCTCTAATAGGTGCTATTTATCTAGACAGAGGCTATCTCTATTGTGAAAAATTTATTCAAAAAAGAGTGATTATTCCCTATGTAGATATTTCTCGGTTAGAAGGAAAAGTAATCAGCTATAAAGGCCTAGTTATAGAATGGTGTCAAAAAGAGAAGAAAACATTTCATTATGATATTTACGAAGACAATGGCATAGATGGGACCCGCTTCTTTGGAGTGAAATTAAGTATCGACGGTAAGGTAATTGCAAAAGCAAGAGCTACCTCAAAAAAGAAAGCGGAAGAAAAAGCATCACAACGCACCTATTTTGCATTACAAGAAAAAATGGATAAAAAATAATATCATATTCATCAAAACTACATCGTTTTCGTTCATAAATTAACGAAATCATCACATTTTCTTCCCAGTAACTTCAATAGAAACAGTATATTTACAAGATTATTTTTAACG
>JBLIKD010000092.1:0-6919 GCA_047636275.1 Flavobacterium sp.
ACCGCTTATTACAATTTGCCTACATGCTATCTAACTATTAGATATAAAAAAAGCCACTCTTTCGAATGGCTTTTTTCTATTATCTGGTAGAATTAGATTTTAAATCTTTTTCTATCTGTTTCAGTCAAATGTATTTTTCTTAAACGAATAGATTTAGGCGTAACCTCTACATATTCATCTTTTTGAATGTATTCCAAAGCCTCTTCTAATGAGAAAATAATTGGAGGGATGATTCTCGCTTTTTCATCATTTCCAGAAGAACGAACGTTCGACTGTTTCTTAGCTTTAGTTACGTTTACGCTCATATCATCACTACGAGAGTTCTCACCAATTACTTGACCTTCGTAAATTTCATCATTAGGATTAACGAAAAACTTACCACGATCTTGTAATTTATCGATAGAATAAGGAATAGCTTTTCCATTTTCCATAGAGATTAATGAACCATTATTTCTTCCAGGTATTGCTCCTTTAAAAGGCTCGTACCCTATAAAACGATGCGACATAATAGCCTCACCTGCAGTAGCAGTCAACAATTGATTACGCAACCCGATAATTCCACGAGATGGAATATTGAATTTTATAATCATACGGTCTCCTTTACCTTCCATGCTCAACATCTCTCCTTTACGGATTGTAACGAATTCCACGGCTCTTCCAGAAAGGTTTTCTGGTAAATCAATAGTTAACTCCTCAATTGGCTCACATTTTTTACCATCAATTTCTTTGATAATAACTTGTGGCTGACCAATTTGTAATTCATACCCTTCTCTTCTCATTGTTTCAATAAGAACAGATAAGTGCAGTACACCACGACCAAAAACCATAAATTTATCAGCAGAATCAGTTTCACCCATTTTCATGGCTAAATTTTTCTCCAATTCTTTTGTCAATCTGTCTCTGATATGACGCGAAGTTACGAACTTTCCTTCTTTACCAAAGAAAGGAGAATCATTAATAGTAAACAACATGCTCATTGTAGGCTCATCAATTGCAATTGATTTCAAAGCCTCTGGATTTTCATAATCAGCGATAGTATCACCAATTTCAAAACCATCTACTCCAACAATAGCACAGATATCTCCAGCAGTTACTTCTTGTACTTTTTTACGACCAAGTCCTTCAAAAGTATGAAGTTCTTTAATCCTAGATTTTGTTGTGGTACCATCTCTTTTTACTAATGATATTGGCATACCTTCTTTCAAGACACCTCTTTCAAGACGACCGATAGCGATACGACCTGTAAAAGCCGAAAAGTCCAATGAAGTGATCAACATTTGCGGAGTACCTTCTGAAACCTTAGGAGCTGGAACATTAGCAAGCACCATATCTAGCAATGCTTCAACATTATCAGTTACATTTTCCCAATGATCAGACATCCAGTTATTCTTAGCTGAACCGTAAACAGTTGGAAAATCTAATTGCCACTCTTCTGCACCTAATTCAAACATTAAGTCAAAAACCTTTTCATGAACTTCTTCAGGAGTACAGTTTTCTTTATCGACTTTGTTTATAACAACGCATGGCTTCAAACCTAAGTCAAGCGCTTTTTGTAGTACAAAACGTGTTTGTGGCATAGGTCCTTCAAAAGCATCAACTAACAAACAAACTCCATCAGCCATATTCAATACACGCTCTACTTCACCACCGAAATCGGCGTGACCAGGAGTATCAATAATGTTGATTTTCGTTCCTTTGTATACTACCGAAACATTTTTAGAAGTAATGGTAATACCTCTTTCACGCTCTAGGTCGTTGTTATCAAGGATTAAGTCACCTGTATTTTCGTTGTCACGAAATAACTGACAGTGATACATAATTTTATCAACCAAAGTTGTTTTACCGTGATCGACGTGGGCAATAATTGCAATGTTTCTAATAGATTCCATCTGTGATTTTTAATGGATGCAAAGGTACACTTTATTTTGATATAAAAAATATTTAGACAATAGTTTACCTATTGTTACCAATTTAGATGCCAAAATAGAGATAAAAATAAGTGTATTAGAGTATTTTATAATCCATTATAATTAATTACATTTGAGTAATGAAAAGCAAAACCAACCAGTTAACTCTCATTTATATCATCATAGCCGCTTTCTTGGCTATCGTCTTTCACAAACTTTCCCTAAAGTATTACTTTGTAGCCGATTACCCGTTTTATAATTTCTCGAAGGACCTTGTCTTAGTCTTTTTTACTGGTATTGCTTTTAAGTATATCCTATCCGCTAACGACGAGAGAAATAAAGACATTTTTGAAAAACTCAAGAACACCAATGACGAAATCAAGGAATCAAACGAAAAATACGACATTGTTGCTAAAGCCACGAGCGACACGATATGGGACTGGAAGATCCCAGAAGACAAACTTTCTTGGAATAAAGGAATAAAAAGCATTTTCGGATACGAAAAACATCAGGTGGGAGACAGTTCAAAATGGTGGTTTGACAAAATACATCCAGAAGACAGCATCAAAATGTCTATCAAATTATATTCTTTTATAGAACAAAAAACTGATAATTGGCAAGATGAATACCGCTTCAAATGTGCCGATAACTCCTATAAATACGTACTTGATAGAGGATTTCTTCTAAAAGACGAAAATGGCAAAGCCGTTAGAATGATTGGGGCCATCCAAGATATCACAAAGCAAAAGAAAGAAGAACTACGGCTTAAATTATTGGAAACCGTAATTGTCCAAACCAAAGACTCGATAATAATTACGGAAGCCAATTTAAACAAACGTCAATTACCAAAAATAGTTTATGTCAATCCCGCTTTTTCACTTATGACTGGGTATTCCTCTTATGAAATTGTTGGACAATCTCCAGATCTATTGAGGGGTATTAATTCCGATAAAAATAACATCAAAAAAATAATTTCAACAATAATACTAAAAGAAGAAAGTGTAATAGAAATGATTGCTTACACAAAAAACCAAGAAGAGTTTTGGTTGCGATTTTCTATGATTCCGATTTACAATTCAGAAAATGAGTTATCACACTGGGTGTCTATACAAAAAGATGTCTCCGAAGAGAGAAATCAGGAAAAAGAGAAAGAACATTTGATAAGGGAATTAACTCAAAACAATAAGGACCTAAAGCAATTTTCATATATTACCTCTCACAATCTTAGGGCGCCTTTATCAAACTTAACGGGTTTGTTGAATTTAATCGACGACATCCCCGTTGAAGACCCTGAACTTAAAGAAATCTTAAACGGCTTTAGTAAGTCAACCCATTTACTAAACGAGACGATCGATGACCTAACTAAGGTCATGATCATAAAAGACAACCCTTCAATTCAGAAAGAATCAGTTGTACTAAAGGAAGTATTTGAAAATGTATACAGCCAACTTGCTTTTCAAATTGGTGCGCAAAAACCAATAGTACAAATTGATTTTGAGCAAGCCCCCGTACTTAAAATAAACAAGTCATATATAGAGAGTATCTTACTAAATCTTTTGACAAATTCTATAAAATACAAATCCACAAATAAAGCCCTTAAAATAGTGGTATCTACTCATCAAAAGGAGAACTACACCACGTTGATTTTTCAAGATTTTGGAATCGGAATTGATTTAACGAGAAATCGAGACAAAGTTTTCGGGCTCTACCAAAGGTTCCACAACTACCCTGACAGCAAAGGATTAGGACTATACCTCGTAAAATCGCAAGTCGAGGCTATGGGAGGAACAATCAGTATCGAAAGCGAAGTCGACAAGGGAACTACTTTCACTTTAATATTCAAAAATAAATAATATTTATAATGCTAGACCTAATCCTGTGCGTTGATGACGACCCAATAACGCTGATGTTATGCAAAAAAGTGATTTCCAAAACTACATTTTCGAATGAAATAGTTACCGCACTGAACGGAGAGGAAGCACTTCAGTACCTAAATTCAATCAAACTACAAGACAACGATTCCAAATCTCCAAGACAACCTCAATTAATTTTTTTAGATTTAAACATGCCTGTAATGGGTGGTTGGGAATTTTTAGATTGTTTTAGTAGTATTGATTATTCTGATTTTAATACTACTACAAAAGTTGTAATTCTTTCTTCAACAATCGATCCAGAAGATTTAGAAAAAGCAAACAAATACCCAGTAGTCGTCGATTTTCTATCAAAACCGATTACAATCGCGATGCTGGATTACTTATCAAATAAAGTGCTTAAGAAAAACTGACACAGTATAAATATATCAACATAACTCTCAAAGCACAGCGTTTACGCACTCTTCAAAAAGCATACCGCTAAGCATTATTCTGGTCATAATCCCTAGACTTGCCTTAAAAAAAAGCCATAAAAAAAGCTCCTCAGAAAGGAGCATTTTTTATGGCATACGTAAAATTATAATAACTACAATTTAGAAACGTGCTTCGTTAATTTTGATTTCAAATTAGAAGCTTTATTATCATGAATAATATTCTTTTTAGCTAATTTGTCAATCATAGAAATAACGTTCGAAAGCTTAGATGTAGCATCAACCTTATCAGTTGCTATTCTTAATGCTTTTATGGCATTACGAGTAGTTTTGTGTTGGTACCTATTTAATACTCTTCTCTTTTCGTTACTTCTGATTCTCTTTAGAGCTGACTTATGATTTGCCATTTTATTGTTTTTTTTCTTTTACTATTCTTTTTTGTAGTCCGTAAGGGAATCGAACCCCTGTTACCAAGACGAAATCTTGGCGTCCTAACCCCTAGACGAACGGACCATTATCCTCCTAAGTTTTTGCTTTAATCTAAATTGTAGTCCGTAGGGGAGTCGAACCCCTCTTTCCTGGATGAAAACCAGAGATCCTAACCGATAGATGAACGGACCATTTCCTTTTAAAGTTAAGGAATACTGTGCAAAACAAAAATAGTAGTCCGTAGGGGAGTCGAACCCCTCTTTCCTGGATGAAAACCAGAGATCCTAACCGATAGATGAACGGACCGTGCTTCTGTATTGCGGATGCAAAAATACAACTATTTTTAAGACACACAATAGTAGATGCAAAAAAAATTATTTTTTTTTAATATGCCTTTGCAAAAAGCACCCTTCTACCTGAAGAATTACCAGTAAGAATGCAGCTTCCCGCCTCTTCTACACTATCCAGAGGGATACATCTAATAGTGGCTTTTGTAAGATCCTTAATTTTTTCTTCAGTCGATGCTGTTCCGTCCCAATGTGCTGATACAAAACCACCTTTATCATTTAAAACCGACTTAAACTCTTCAAAACTGTTCACTTCAGTTATATGACTATCTCTGTAATTTACTGCTTTATTAAACAAATCTGCCTGAATCTCCTTTAGTAAATCGCTGATGTAAGTCGAGATTCCATCTTTAGACTTCACTTCTTTTGTCAACGTATCTCTGCGGGCTACTTCAAAAGTTCCGTTTTCTAAATCTTTTGGCCCAACCGCAATTCGGACAGGCACCCCTTTTAATTCCCATTCAGCGAATTTAAATCCAGGCTTCTGAGTTGTTCTATTATCGTATTTCACAGAAACATGAAGTTTCTTCAACTCTGCGATTAAAACATTTACCTCAGCAGTGATTTCTACTAACTGTTCGTCCGTTTTATGTATCGGCACAATCACCACTTGAATAGGCGCTAAATTAGGAGGTAGAACTAATCCTTTATCATCTGAATGTGTCATCACCAGAGCTCCCATCAAACGCGTCGAAACACCCCACGAAGTTCCCCAAACATACTCTTGCTTACCCTCAGCATTAGCAAATTTCACATCAAAGGCTTTTGCAAAATTTTGCCCCAAGAAATGTGACGTTCCCGCTTGAAGCGCTTTCCCGTCCTGCATCAATGCTTCAATGCAATAGGTCTCTTCTGCTCCGGCAAATCGTTCTGTTTCCGTTTTGATTCCTTTTACAACTGGGATAGCCATAAAATCTTCGGCAAAATCCGCATATACATTCATCATTCTCTCCGATTCTTCGATAGCCTCCGTTTTGGTAGCATGTGCGGTATGACCTTCCTGCCATAAAAACTCTGCTGTCCTCAAGAACAATCGTGTTCTCATCTCCCATCGAACCACATTAGCCCATTGATTAATTAACAAAGGTAAATCCCTATAGGATTGTACCCATCCTTTATAAGTCGACCAAATGATTGCTTCGCTTGTAGGTCGAACAATAAGCTCTTCTTCTAGTTTTGCATTGGGGTCTACCATTAACTTACCCGGCTTGTCTGGATCATTTTTCAATCTGTAATGCGTAACAATCGCGCATTCTTTTGCAAATCCTTCCGCATTTTTCTCTTCTGCCTCAAACATACTTTTAGGCACGAATAAGGGGAAATAGGCGTTCTGATGACCTGTTTCTTTAAACATTCGATCCAACTCTGCCTGCATTTTTTCCCAAATAGCATATCCGTATGGTTTAATAACCATACAGCCTCTAACTCCCGAATTTTCAGCTAAATCAGCTTTTACAACCAGTTCATTATACCATTTTGAATAATCTTCTGATCTTGTAGTAAGGTTCTTACTCATATTGAATAGTTTGGCACAAATTTTGCATTATATTATTTATCTAAATAGTTTGACAAAACTAACTATTTTTGTAGTGCACAACAATAAAAAACTTTACAGATATGAAAACTATTATTTTTTCATCCCGCAAACCCTCCCTTTTTACTCTTGCTGGACTTTTGCTCCTTTTGACCGCCTCTTGTGGCTCCTATCAAAATAGCTCCTACTATGATACTGATGGAATATACGGTAATACCTACAACAGAACTGTTGAAACAAACGTGCAAAACAATCAAAATGAATACAAAGAATACTTTGGGTCTTTACGAGACGACAATCAGCCCCCTGAGGTCTTTACGGATATCGACAATTACAATGACTATAATTTAGACAACGACCAAGAAAACTATCCAGGATGGGGAAGCAATCCACAAAGCGT
>JBLIKD010000093.1:0-6846 GCA_047636275.1 Flavobacterium sp.
CGGGTTACGCCCAAATCACAAGTCCTCTACAAAGGGGAATCAAGCTGATTACTCCTAAGTGTTATTGTATAAAATTTATAAATTACCATCGTTTAGTAGTAGAATTATTTATGTAATAATTTGAAATATTTGGTATAGCAACAAACCACAAACATAGGCTCCGTAGGTTCCAACGGCATACCCTAGAACAGCTAGTAGCACTCCGACGGGAGCTAAAAAGGGGCTAAATGCCGCAGCAACTATGGGTGCAGAAGCAGCTCCACCAATATTTGCTTGACTTCCTACTGCAACATAAAAGAAAGGAGCTTTAATTACTTTAGCTACAATAATCATTACAATGATGTGTGTAGTAATCCAAATGATACCTACTAAGAATAATAAGGGATTATCTAGTATAGCGCCGAGATTCATATGTGTTCCTATGGTTGCCACTAAAATGTATAAGAACACGGTGCCCACTTTTGAGGCACCATAGCTTTCTATTTTTCTTACTTTAGTAAATGATAAAGCGACACCTACAGTTGTAGTTATAATAACCAACCAGAAGAACTCATTAGTAAAAGAGTATTTTTCTAATGCTGGATAATTGTCTTTAAAAAACGGGGCAATAATATCAGCTAAAAAATGTCCTAAACCCGTAATACCAAAAGCAACCATCAAAACTACCATAAGATTATTAGTGCTAAGTGGTTGTCTCTTTCCAGCTTGTTCTTCCTCAAGTTGATTTTCTAGTGCTATAATCGGACTATTATCCGCCTTTAGCCATTTGTCAATTCTATTTTTATTTTGCGCTCCATAAAGCAGGAATCCCATCCATAAATTAGCTACCAATACATCAACTGCGATCATTTGTGCAAACATGCTTTTGCTAGCTCCAAATACTTCTAGCATTGCCGTTTGATTTGCACCTCCACCAATCCAACTTCCTGCGATTGTTGATAATCCTTTCCATACTTCTTCTCCATTTGATAAAGTTACTTCAGGGTATAAGCTACCTACAATGTATAAGGCTAATGGACCGCCTATTATAATACCTAAAGTTCCTGCTAAAAACATTATAATAGCTTTGCTTCCCAGTTTTTTTAATGCGGCGAAGTTGATACTCAAGGTAAGTAGTACTAAACTAGCAGGCAATAAGTAACGAGAAGCAATGGTGTAGAGACTGGAAGATTCTCCAGATATGATGTTAAAGGTGTTGAAAAGTGCTGGAATAAAATAACATAATAAAACGGAGGGCACTATTTCATAAAACTTCTTAAAAAAAGGTTTCTCGCTAGAGGAAGTGATAAATATCAGCCCCAAGATGGTCATAAGAATAGCTAATACTACTGCATCATTAGTAATTAATGGCGTTGGATTGTCGATCATTATTTTTTTGTTTATATTGTTTTGAGAAGCAAATGACAAATTTGGCTTTTACACGTAGTGCTTGTTTTCTGATACGTTTTAAAGCCTAGAAGCTACAGTTAATTTCAGTCGCTAGTTGTTTGGTTATTATATCATTCAATTTTTTTTAGCGATAACGCGTAATTATATCTTTTAAATCGTTTAATTACTTTCGTAAACTTAACTTTTCTCGATTTAAAAAGCACTACTCTTAATCAATTAATGTACTCGCAGTAAATAAGGGTAGATGACTTTTTCTTGAGAAAGGGCATTAAATACTAAAGAATTAAGTTTTGTTTTATTTGCCGGTCTACTTGTGTTGTGCTTTTGGGAAACAAAAGCTCAAAATAATATTTCTTGATGGCGCCACACTAAACTACTATATAAACTTAAAAAAAGCACACGAAATAAAAGCTACGTAAAACTAGATGTTAGAAATCCAATAAAAGAACTTACGGCAGCTTTCCAAGCGTCTTTGCCGTTTTTAGTAAGATATAGCAGCTCTCCAATTAAAGCGATTGCAAAAGTGCCGATAATGAATCCAAATGAGATAGGACTAAGAAGATCAATAACTAGTCCGATATTTGTTCCCCAAATGCCGTAGGAACTAGCGCCGATTTGTTTTTTTCCTTTGGGCGGGATTATATATTCTACTATCGAAGGGATAATGGTCACCAATAATCTAATGCTGATAATCCAACGGTTTGCTGAAATTACAGTGGTAAAATCGATGGGGCGCGCCCTATCCAACTCATAGGTGCTGCTGGCACCACGGGCAGAAAACTTCCTACAACGCGAGTAAGCATGTAGTAGAAGTCGATAATTATAAGCAGCGAATCGGTAATGTGTTTTTTAGTGTTTTTTAAAAGTTAAATGCAAAACGTTTTATCAAACGAATAGGAGAGATTTAGCGGTACTTTTTTATAGTAATACGGAAAGCGCTCAAGGATACGATAGCAGCGATGCAGATTGAAAGAAAAAATTTATAAAGAAAACGGAGCAATAGTATTGATTTTCTTTTTTTTAGTTTTCAAATAAAAAAGCAGTAGTTCATATAATCCTTATTAATCAGGTGTTTTATAGTTAAACGGTTCAAATTGTTGCTTTTTTAGATTGATTGGGAATTCTGTTTCCTGATCAAAAAGAAATGGGCGAAGCAAATAAGAAAAAGTGCTTTCATGAAAGCGATGAAGATTATTTGCTTTCGAAACAATCTCAAAGATAATAATTGTATTTTTATAAAATATTACTCCAATTAAAAACAAAACATTGAAGCATTATTACTTTTTTTTAGCATTCTTATTTTTTAGTTCCTGTCAGTATTTCGAAAAGCAAGTGCCTTCGGAACAGGAATTATTGAACAAAGAGTTGAAAGCAATCGATTGGAAAGAAGTTGATGATTACCCATCCTTCGTCAACTGTGATAAATTAGAGAATAAGACAAAACGCCAGCAATGTTTTTTTGAGTATCTAACCGAGTTAATACAGCAAAAATTGAGTAGCGATACTCTGTCTGTTTTGTATCCTGAATTAGATACCATTGAGGTCAAGGTGACCATTTTTCCTAATGCAAAAATGAAATTTGAACCACAATTTTCTAAGCATAGTGTAGCTTACAATACCATTAAAATTGATAGTATTCTAAATGCGAGGCTAGTAGATTTCCCTAAAGTTAACCCAGCCATCAAACATGGGATCCCAGTAAAAACTCAGTTTATACTTCCTTTGATTCTTAAAGTAGAGTAGTTTTTAGAAGCTTTTCCAGTTTATGCTTTGATCTCACTCCGTTACACTTCCCGAGGATATCAGCTCTATGTGGGCTAGGGATGTGGAGGTTTATTCAACAACAGTTATCAAAGATCTAAAAGATTCGGCCTTTCCATTCGTATTTACCAATCAAAGAATACAAAGCAACACTAACACTAAAAAAAGGATAGAACAAACTACTTAAAATTAAATACTGTGTTTTTGTTGTCGTTAAAAAAGAATTGGATTTGTGTATTAAAACAGCATCAATGGTGAACTTAGCTAGAATTAACAAGCAGATAGTCAGTAACGATAATAAACCCATAATCCATAATAAATAAGCCATAACAATACTGAAATTTCCAATAAAAACGACTAATCCGAGCGCTTGTCCGAAACTACTCTGGTAAGAAGTTGTCTTTGATGCCCAGCGGACTCTTTGGTAAAATAACGACTTCCAGTCATCTAAAGGTTTTGTTGTGACAATGTTGCTTTTTGATTTTACATAATGTATGCGATCTGGAAAGCGCGCTATCGCTTTTTGCAATAAGAATACATCATCTCCGCTTGCGATGGTGTCATTTCCTTGAAAACCATTTAGGTCTTGAAATAATGATTTTTTGTAAGCTAAGTTAGCACCGTTGCACATAAAACCTTTTCCTATTCCGAAGCTGCCTATAGTTGCTCCTTGCAGGCTCGCCAAATCCAGCTGCTGGAAATGATGTAAGAAGCTGCTTTTACAATCATATGTTACGGCGCCAGCAACCATATTTACATTACTACTTTGAATGTAATTGTCCAATGTTGATAGCCAGTTTTTAGGAACTACACAATCTGCATCAGTGGTAATGATCCATTCGCTGGAGACAAAGGGAATCGCAGTGGAGATTGCATCTTTTTTAGGAGAATTAGAAACTCTGTTGTTTTTTATAATTCGAATGCTGAATGGTGAACATTGGGGGTTGAATACTTCCTCCGATTCATCATCGACCAAAATAACTTCAAACCGTTCCTTTGGGTAATGTAACTTAGAAATACTGTCTAAAAGTAAAGGTAGGTTTGCCGCTTCATTACGGAAAGGCACTACGATAGTGAATCTTATCTGGATAGCTGTTGGAATTGGCGTAGAGCCATCAAGTTCCCATATTTTTATTTTTGTAAAACCATAAATAAGCCATGCAATGGTACTACAGTAAATAATTAAAATTGAGCTTAGAAAAAACGTAAACATATACTTAAGGCATTAATTCTTTATTTCCTCCATTCGGGGGGCTTGGGAGATTTTGAAATTCAGTATATAGTAACTTCCGATGATAACCGGCAGAACCACATTAAGAAACCACATCAAGGTAGAAATAAAAACGACAACCCACTCGTTGATACCCAGAATACCAAAGAAATAAATAGCAACACTCCCTTTTATCGCAAAATCTAAAAACTGAAATGTAGGTAAGGAGGAGGCCACGAGATAAATACTAGTTATAGCTGCCATAAGGCTAAAATAGGGTAAATCTACATCAAAAGTCAAAAACAAAAAATAGTATTGATGCGAAAAAATCAAATAGCGAAAAATGGCAAGAATTATATTTTTCTGATGAATGGATTTAGGGATTTCATTGATTTTTTGAAGCAACTTTTCTATGGAATAGCCTTTAATTATAAATTTCTTCAGAAAAAAGGCAACAAGAGGTAAGAGGAAAGCTACACCAAAAAGCAGCGCTGCTGTTCTCATCGGAATTAGATTAAATTTGGTATTAAAGTATAACAAACCAAAAACCCCAAAAATAACGGTTAAGATCATTTGGATTCCATTACATATTAAGTTTAAAAACAGCACTTTTTTGGTAGCCGATTTAGCAAAGAAGATCGCTTTCCCGGCGTATTCCCCAATGCCATTTGGAGTAAATATTCCTAGTGTTAATGCAGCGAGAACTTGTTTTGTTGCTTCTGCTTTTGAAATTTTATACATAAAAGAAACTAGATTCTGCCATTTTAAAATTTCAAAAAAAAGATTCAAGAGACTCAATAACACAATGAAAATAATTCCAACAACCGGTTGATTTTTATTGAATAAAATAAGAAACTTGTCCCAATCGAGGTTGCCGCTATTGGCCAGTTGATTGTAACTAAAATAAAAAGCAGACCCTATAATCAAAAGTTTGCTTAGCAGTATGAGCAATTGCTTAGTTTTGTACGGAATCGAATTCATTGAGACAAAGAAAATAAAATTCATTTTGTTTTCCTAATTGACACAATAGCCCTGAAAAATATAAATGAAAGTGCTTTCGATTCTCTAGTCAAAATTGAATAAACGTCAAAAGGTTTAAATCCTACGAGATTCGTTCTATGGGAATATTATGCGTCGTTAGCCTTATTGATGCTTTTGACAGAATCACTAATAAACGCCAGTACTCTTATCAACAGAATTAAAATCCCGGCAAAAAGGAATAATTTTTTTACAATGCCATCTTCTATAAAAGAAGAAATTCCAATTATTATAAAAACGATTCCGAAGGGAATGGTGCCGAATTTTTTTATATTTTTCATGATATATAATTCTTTTATCTTTGGTTATTATTGTAAGGATAGTATCTTTTAAAATGTTGCATTGGATTCACTAGGACTAATTTGATTAGAGCTCTCTGTAATTGATTAAAAATAAGAAGCTTTAAATTATTGGGTTTCGTGTTTTTAAAATTTAGAAAAAAGGATTCAAGACACTCAATAGCAATATCAAAACAACTTTAGTAGCCAACGGATTTTTTTATATATAATAATGAACTTCTTCCAATTTAGGGCGCTGCTTTCCTACTTAATTGTAAATAAAATAAAAAGTAGCCCTTACAATCACAAGTTTGATTAGAAGTAAGCGGAATTGTTTAGTTTTGTACATAATAGAGATCACTGGGACAAAGAAAAGAAAACTATATTGAAAATGCTATTTCGCAAAGATTTACAAGGGCTCTTCATAATGGAAAAAAAGTGTTACGCAAAGATTCCCAAATAGAAAGCAGAGCTACGCAAAGATTTTAAATGAATTTGCAATCCCAAATATAATAAAAAAGCGTCGTGTCTTCATGGCAAAAAAAACGTACCAAAACAAAAATGGCAAACGAACGCATCATATTAGGAATTGACCCGGGAACGACTATAATGGGTTTTGGTTTGATTCGAGTTATCAATAAAAAAATGGAATTTTTGCAACTCAATGAATTGCAGTTATCCAAATACGATAATCATTATCAGAAGTTGAAACTTATCTTTGAGCGCACGATTGAGCTAATCGACACCCACAATCCAGACGAGGTTGCCATTGAAGCGCCTTTCTTTGGGAAAAATGTGCAGTCGATGTTGAAGTTGGGACGCGCGCAAGGTGTAGCTATGGCAGCAGCACTCTCAAGGGATATTCCGATTACGGAATACGAACCCAAGAAAATTAAAATGGCTATTACTGGAAATGGAAACGCCACTAAAGAACAAGTGGCTAAGATGCTGCAGCAACTTTTAGGGCTTAAAGAATTACCTAAAAACCTCGATAGTACTGATGGACTAGCAGCTGCGGTTTGTCATTTTTTCAATTCCGGAAAAGTGGTTGGAACAAAAAGCTACTCGGGTTGGGATGCTTTTGTTAAACAGAATGAAGAAAGAGTAAAAAAGTGATCAGTATTCAGTTTTTACAAGCTAAATAGGAGATCTCAAGATTTATTAGCTTAT
>JBLIKD010000094.1:0-6834 GCA_047636275.1 Flavobacterium sp.
TCTATAATTTTTTTATTGAAAGCATCTAAATCATTTGGATTTCGGCTAGTAACCAGCCTCCTGTCTGAGACTTCTAATTTATTTTGCCATTCTCCTTTAGCATTGATTAAATCAATTTTTATAAAAGGATAGAAAGTCATTTTCTACTATCAATTAGTCCCACGTTAATTAAAATTATGGTCCATGGCAAATTACTCCGATTGGTTTTCCTACTTTGAAAAAGTCTGTGATAAAATGTAAAGCATCTTGATTAATTCGTAATATATCCGGATTAATAACTCCGCTGGATAGTACTAAGGCATCATAATCAGAAGCTTTAACAGTATTTAAAATTTGGTCTGCTTTGTAGTCTTTCCCCAATCTGTTTTGACCCATGACTTTGTGGTTCCACCTTCGTGCCTAGTGATTTCAGCTTCCTATCGTTGTTGCTTTAAATATTCTTGTTGTGAACTTAATTCAACTTCTTCAAATTCGTTTGTGGCTAAAATAGCAATCCTCTTTCCCATAATTTTATATTTATAATTGCTGTTCGAATTATAAAATTACAGGTTATATTAAGAAACAACTTATAAATAACCATTAAATTTGACATGTACTACAGTAGCTCTTTATCAAATTAATTCTGCGGGAATATTTTACGCAATTTCATCTATTTTTAAATATCCTATATGTAAAGTATCTTCTTTAAGTACAGTCTCAGATGTGGTGATTTTTAAGCGATATTTTTCTTTCAGTTTCGCATCTAAGATGTCATCCACGTTATAGATATCATCCACGTCTATTCCGTATTTATCGTCAATATGGGAAACAGCTTCGTCGAAACCGCAATGTTTGTAGAAGGTAGTTGCTTCGGCTTTTTTAGAAGCCATCTCAAAACTTTCGGCAACAGTTAGTATCTTATAATGGTATTCTTCAAATTCATTTTCTTTATACCCTCCAAGATTAATAAAAAACAATTTTTCTGAAGCAGTATTTATCGCTGTGTCTCTATCTTCAATTGTTATCGAAAATTGATCTACTACTGAGATTTCGCGCCACGCATCAATATGAATCCGTCCTTTGGCTTCGGGCCAAGAAGCCTTCATCTGTGGGATTAATTCTTTTAGAGAAGGACCGATTCCAAAAAAAATGTCGTGTTGCTCCGTAAGCCGACCTTCCGGTGTGCAGCCTAACATGACCATGTATAATTTGAGTTGTTTTTCCATAATTCAAAGCTACATAATTTTTCTATAATAAACTTTGGCACAATTCGTGAATACAGGAAATCAGAGAAACACTTAAAATGAAAATCATGAAAAAAATAATTACTCTTTTAGGTATTGTAGGGTTGCTTACTTTGCAAAGTTGTACTACATCAGCTAGTTTTGAAATCGCACCTGCCGCGAGAACTGAAGTTTTTGAAGTAACCACTTCGTTCAATTCGAATAATAATTTTAGTAGATTGATCCCCTTTGACCCGCCAATTTACTCTTCAGATGTGGTCCTGACGTATCGCTTATCAGGGTCTAATTCTCAAGGAGATATTTGGGAACCACTACCGGAAACGTATTATTTTAATAATGGAACATTAGATTTTGGCTATCGATTTGATTACACTAACCGCGATGTTGACGTTTATATGGTTGGAAATGATTTACAATCCGTATCTCAGAATTTCAGGCTCAATCAGGTAATTCGAATTGTGATTGTGCCCGCAAGTTACGCCAAGTCCATAAACAAAAATAGTTATACTGACGTAACTACGGCTTTGAACTTGAAAGATCGCCAAATTGAGAAAATAAATCTTTAATAAAGGAATAGTAGTACAGGGAGATTCGAGGTTTTCTTTTGCTGTGTGAAAACATAAGGCAAGTGCGACTAATTGTATTTATTACTACTATCCGGTTAAAATAAGCGGTACAATAGGTAGCGTATTCCAAAAATAAAATGCGTCATAAAAACAAAGGCATAATAGAATTTCTGTTAAAAATCACCCTTAAATCTGTGCTAAAGTAGTAAATAAGCATTTAAATAATTAACTTTAGGAGACATAGAGATTGATAAGTAGTGTTGAAATAAATCATTTAAAAAAGTAGAGTTATGAAAAAAATTAATATGATTGTAGCAGTTATTGGAATGATCTTGATTTCAAGTTGTGAGGGGCCAGCTGGTCCACCTGGATTTGATGGTCAGGATGGGTTTGACGGCCAAGAGGGTTTAATTGCGGAAGTTTTTGAAGAAACTATTGACTTTAACGCAAGTAATGATTACAAAGTAACATTTCCTTTAAATCCAAAAATTTATTCAGGTGATAATCTTTTAGTGTACCAATTAGTTAATGAAAATGGTGGTATTGATACTTGGGCACTATTGCCTCAGATTTATTATTTTGAAGGAGGTACTGCGCAGTATAATTATAATTTTTCGTTTGACCAATTCTCAATCCTTTTAGATGCAAGTTTTCCTCTAAATCAATTACCTACAAGTTTTACATTAAATAAAACATTTAGAATTGTTATTATACCCGGTGATGATGGGATAAATTCGGGAGGTCCAAATTCTAAAACTTCTAATAATAAAATTGATTATTCAGATTATAACGGGGTACTTAAAAAGTACAATATTGATGATAGAAATGTTAGAAAATTGAATAACGATTTTAACATTAGATAGTCGTAATAAAAAGCATAAAAAAAGGAAATCGGGAGATTTCCTTTTTTTATGCTTTACTGTAAAAGGATTTCCTGGTAACAGGATGCCTTCAAAAATGAATTTTTATTGAGTATTTAACCGATTTTTATGGTGTTGTACTACTTTTGAAAGTATGTCGAAAAATCAGTATTAGCTGCGGATATTACCTAAGAACGTTTAGGACTACATTATAAATTCAACAAGAATAAGATACCTCTATTGGTAGCGAAAATGGTTGGAACTATGCTTTTGCGACTTCAGAGCCTTTTTAGTAATTAAAATGACTATGAGGTTTTAATCTCCGAGAACTTGTGTAGCTGGAAGTGAGTTATTGTAGGCAGACTTTAATTTTGGTTTATGGATTTTCTTCCTTGTTTTTGATATTCATTCTTAAAGAAACAATAATTCCTACTAAAAGAGAAAAGGCAATAAAAACTAAGGACGCCCATTCCGGAATTTCGATAAATTCATGAAGCAACATTTTAAGTCCTACGAAACTTAAAATAGCAATAAGACTAAATTCTAAATAACTGAATTTTTCAAGCATATTTGCTAAAAAGAAATACATGGATCGCAATCCTAATATGGCAAAAATATTAGATGTAAAAACTAAAAACGGGTCGCTCGTGATCGCCAGAATAGCAGGTACACTGTCAATTGCAAAGACAACGTCCATAACTTCAATCACAACTAACGCAACAAATAAAGGAGTGGCAGCGGTAATATGCCTGCGTTTTACGAAAAAATGTTCTTTATCGATGTGATTTGATATGGGAACTATCTTTTTTAGTCCTTTATACACAAAGGATTTTTTAGGTTCAAATGTGTCCTCTCCACTTTTAAATAGCATTTTCATTGCCGTAAAAATCAGGAAAAAGCCAAAGACGTAGGTGGCCCAATAGAACTTATTGATCAGCAGCACGCCAAAAAATATCATTAATCCCCTAAAAAAGATAGCTCCTAATATACCCCAAAATAAAACTCTATGTTGGTATTTTTGGGGGATTTTAAAAGCTGAAAAGATAATAGCAATTACAAAGATGTTGTCAACACTTAAAGATAATTCTATTAAGTATCCGGTAATAAATTTGATCGCGGCGCCAACAGGTTTCAGATCGTCTGGATTCGAAATATAGTTGTTAGCATATATCCAATAGATTACACCAGAAAAGAGCAAAGAAATGGTAACCCAGATTACGGTCCACTTAGTCGCTTCTTTTGTGCTTATAATATGAGGTGTTTTATTAAAAACTCCCAAATCCAATGCGAGTATTATTAAAACGATAACAAAGAAAGAAATCCAGACAATCATAAATCGAGTTGTTTTTAGATTTACAAAGATACTTTTTGATTGCTAACTTAGAAAGTTATTCGAATAAAGTTGGGTTTTAGGTTAAACAGTACGTTCGGATTTAATCAAAATGCCAATTTGAAAATATATGAGCTAAAAATTAATGTGTTGTCAGTTAAACTAGATATTTTTAAGAAAAACGTAAATTAATTGATTTTACCCTAAAAAAATAGAGGTAAAATGTTATAAAAGTAATATTTGAATTATATTTGTGGCGCAATAATAGGGGTTTAATTTATTAAATAAAATTTTATGTCAACAATACGTTTCCAAGCTTTGAAAGAGGCATCAACAAGAAAACCAATTAAATTTGAAGAAACCGGTAGGAAATCAGTTCTTTTCGGTTCAAATGTGTTTAATGATAGAGCAATGAAGCAATATTTAACTTCAGATGCTTTTAAAGGAGTCCAGGGTGCAGTACAGTATGGAACTAAAATAGACAGAAAATTAGCGGATTATATTGCAATGGGTATGAAAGAGTGGGCCTTGTCTAAGGGAGTAACGCATTACACACACTGGTTTCAACCATTGACTGGAGCAACTGCAGAAAAACATGACGCTTTCTTTGAAACATCATACGATGGTAGTGATCCTGTAGAGAAATTTGGAGGAGCACAGTTAGTACAACAAGAACCAGATGCCTCTAGTTTTCCTAATGGAGGAATTAGAAATACTTTTGAAGCAAGAGGATACACCGCTTGGGATCCTACATCTCCAGCGTTCATCTGGGGGACCACGTTATGTATTCCAACTGTTTTTATCTCTTACACCGGAGAAGCTTTAGATTATAAAACACCTTTGTTGCGCGCTCTACAGGTTATGGATGAAGCAGCGACAGATGTTTGTAAATATTTTGATAAAAATGTAAAGAAAGTTACCGCTACTCTAGGATGGGAGCAAGAATACTTTTTGATAGATAGGTCGTTAGCGCTTTCACGCCCAGATCTTATGATGACTGGAAGAACGTTGTTAGGCCATACCTCTGCTAAAGGGCAGCAATTGGACGATCATTATTTCGGTTCTATTCCTACTCGTGCCCTCACTTATATGAGAGATCTTGAGCAAGAATGCATGCTACTTGGCATACCAGTAAAAACACGTCACAATGAGGTAGCTCCAAATCAATTTGAGTTGGCTCCTATTTTTGAAGAAACAAACTTAGCGGTAGATCACAATTGTTTGTTGATGGATGTAATGGAAAAAGTGGCGGAACGTCATGATTTGAAAGTGTTATTTCATGAAAAACCATTCAAAGGCGTAAACGGTTCAGGGAAACACAATAACTGGTCTTTGGCTACAGATACTGGTGTAAACCTATTGAGTCCAAGTAAAACGCCAATGAGCAATTTACAGTTCTTGACCTTCTTTATCAATACAATCAAAGCTGTGCACGACCATGAGTCTTTGCTAAGAGGAGCTATTGCTACTGCGGGTAATGATCATAGGTTAGGAGCAAATGAAGCTCCACCAGCAATTATCTCCGTGTTCATTGGAGAACAATTGACTAAGGTTTTAGCTGAATTAGAAGGCGTAACAGCAGGTAAATTATCCCCGGAGGAAAAAACAGATTTAAAATTAAATGTCGTAGGTAAAATTCCAGATGTTCTTCTGGACAATACCGATAGAAATAGAACTTCGCCATTTGCTTTTACAGGAAATAAATTTGAATTTAGAGCGGTGGGTTCTAATTCAAATTGTTCTAATTCGATGACTACATTGAATGCAATCGTTGCAAAGCAGCTCAAGGATTTCAAAAAAGAAGTAGATACTTTGATTGAAACAAAAGACATGAAGAAAGACGATGCTATCTTCAATGTTTTGAGGGAATACATCAAACATTCTAAAAAAATCCTTTTTGAAGGAGATGGATATAGTGAAGCATGGCAGATAGAAGCAGCAAAAAGAGGATTGAGTAACTTCAAAACAACTCCGCTAGCATTGAAAGCTAGAGCATCTAAACAAGCGTTAGACTTATTCTCTGATCTAGGGATTATGAATCATATTGAGGTGGAAGCTCGTTACGAAATTGAATTAGAAGAGTACACTAAGAAAATTCAAATTGAAGGTAGAGTTTTAGGTGATATCGCAACAAACCACGTAATTCCAACAGCTATTCGTTACCAAAACACTTTGATTGAAAATGTGAGCGGATTGAAAAACATCTTTAAAGATGAATTTGAAAAAATTGCAAAAGAACAAATCATCTTAATTAAAGATATTTCTAAGCATATCGAAGGAATTAATTCGAAAGTACTGGAGATGACTAACGAAAGAAAGAAAGCGAATGTATTGACTGACGGTCAAGAAATGGCTGAAGCATATTGTGATAAGGTAAAACCATATTTTGAGGTGATTCGTGATCATTGTGATAAACTAGAGCTTCTAGTTGACAATGAACTATGGACTTTAACTAAATACAGAGAATTGTTGTTTACAAAATAGTAAGTAAATAGTGTTTATATTAGAGATGCCTATCCGTTTTGGATAGGCATTTTTTTATGGGATAGTGTCTCAAAATATATAGGCGACCAAGAAAGTTAATCAAGTTTTAAAAATCGTATTTAGTAGAACGAGTGGCGCGCAAAATCATATTTAAACAATGAATACGGATGGATCTCGCACTTTTAAAATAATAAATTCAGTTCCTATTGCAGGATTTAATTCGGATTTTATTAACTATTCATGGAATGCATCTGGAAGTCAGATTATTTATCCTTATTTGTTAAATTATATCGAATTAATAATGACGGTAGTGGGTTAATTAAGATTTATCAAACACCAAACGGGAAATTCATATCAGAATGCGATTGGAG
>JBLIKD010000095.1:0-6776 GCA_047636275.1 Flavobacterium sp.
ACAGTACTTTTTGTAACCACTAAAAGGTAATCGTTGATTTGTTTTCCATAATATTTAGCAACAGCAAGAACGTATTTTAAGTTTGGACTACCATTTTCATTGGATGAATTTCCTAGACAAATAAATAAAACTTCAGATTCTTGCGAGACTTCTTTAATATTAGTGATGAAATGTAATCGTTCTTTTTTCGTATTTAGGGTGATTATTTCTTTTCGGCTTGGTTCGTAAATGGGTCTTATAACTTTTTTAGGGTTATTAATGTCATTACTAGTGATGTCAAAACGCATAACGTCATTACCTACTTCGGAAAAATACGCACCAGTTCCAAGGCCAATATATCCACTTCCAACTTTCATATTATGTTTGTTTCTCTAGGTTATTTAATTTTTATAATTGAAGCTAAAATAGGACTGTAAGGTGTTCTGAAAATAAACACTTAATTCATTATAAAATAAGTTTTTAAAGTTCATCGAGAAAACGAGACATGGTATTTAATATATCAGTGAAGTTTTCATGGAGTGTATTATGTCCTTTAATTAAGTTTAATTCATGCTGAGATGCTAATTCATGACTTTTTTCGAGTCCTAAAAGGCTAATTTTATGTCTAATTTTATGGACATTATTTGCAGCTAGATCAAAATTATTTGCTTCAATATTATTTAGGTAGGTATCTCTTTCATTAGGATACTCCGTTTTTATAACGTTAAGTATTTTTTCTTCAAAAACTTTGTCTCCTCCTGAAAAGCTGCTTAGGTAGGAAAAATTTGGCCTTTCCATAATTATCGTTAGTTGATTAAGTAAAATATTGTTGCAATATTTGATTTATATTTTAGATTAATTTTGTAGCTCGAAAGATACAAAATTTAGTGTTACTAAGAGGCATTATATTATTTAGCCCGCGCTTTGAGACACGGTCATTTGTGTTTTTTATACTGATTGAATAAGCTGCCGATGCGTTTGATTATCGAATTGTTTACAGAATATAATTATTACGTTTTTTTTAAATAATAGGACCAGATTTCTTTTTATGCTGTCGTTTCTAAAAGGAAATTCATATATCATTTTGGTTAGTATTCTTAGTAACACTCATAATTGCTACCGCTAACAAAATTGTTCAAATAACTTTTCTACCCATGGTAAGGAAGGAACAATTGTTAAGTGAAACAACTTTATTGTAATTATACGTGATTTTTTTCAAAAAGAAGATTTTGTCATTATTTTGACTAATCGTTTTAGCGCGTATAATTTATTACAGCTTCTTTTGTCTTTTTTATTGTAGATTAGACGTGGTTGTTTTAACAATAATCTCATGATTTTTGCCACACTATTGGCACATGGTTTGAAAAGATTGAAATTGCCAAATAGAGATGTATTGCTATCGTCTGTAATTTGATTCCCTTTCATCAATTACGATAAAAACATCGTAAAACAGTGATTTCTTTATGCTCAAAAAATACTGTACTATTCGTATTTAAACCGGGTAAGTCACAGTAAATCAGTGATTTTTATAAATTGCCGTCGATCTTTTTAATCATAGTTTTCTCTATTTTATATTTTAGTTAAAAATAAGCATATTACATTTTAATTAGAGCTGTCACATATTGAATGTTTTTATTTTCCAGTCATTCGCCAATATACTTAAACTATAAATTTTAAGGAACTATGTTTCGATGAGTTACTACATAAGTATAGTTGAATCAATTATAAGTATGGCTAAATCGCTTATTAATGTAGTGAGGTAGTTCAGTGAAATCAAAATTAAGTCGATGTTGGAAATAATCTCAAAACGTCATCGCTCAAGTATTTAAGGCGGTAATTATTGTTAGGTTATTTTATTTGTCTTGAAACGCAGGAAGAATTTCTTGACTTAAATAGATGATAATAAATTGAAAAGAGGGAATTGTATTTTTTTTACTATTCTAAAGCCTTCTGTGTAGTAAACATGATTTACTATAAGTAGAAACTCTTAAACGATTATAAAAGTCCTTTTTCATTCATTTCGATAATCACATCCGAAGCATTCTTAAATGTAGGTGCTTGCGTGATAATACTTCCCACTCTTTTTTTGTTGAGTTTGAAGGTGATGTCGTTTTCCGTCGTGAATAAAAGGGCAGTCAAAAACGGATTGTTCATATACGGTGCCAGTACAATAAAGGCTTCATCAATGGTATGGAAACTTTCTATTTCTTCTGTTTTGTACTTAGCGCTAAGTGAAAGGCTAAACACCTCATTTTGCAGCAATACAGGACGGATATAGATGTTTTTAAGTTCCGTATCGCCTATGGTCTTCGCCAAAGTTAATTTGGCATAAGTTCCGTTTTGAATACTTTCCTTTACTTTTTCCCAAAATTGAACGAATACAGGTTGAAATGACATAAAATTATTTTTTAAATGTTGATTGATTTTCAGAAAGTACGTACCTAATTATATTTTGTGAGATTAAGTAGTAGTTTAATAGTAGAAAAGGTTGTTTTTGTAATTCCATTTAACGTTAAAATTCATCGGAATTAAACGCTTTTTTTGTTTATCTATTTTGATATACAGTAAGATTCTAACACGAACTAAATAGTATAAGATAGCAGATTCACGAACCTAGCGATCTGTTATGCTGCTTTTAAATTAGTATTCATTTTACGAAATGGTTTAATTATTCACCCGTAAATACTGCTTTTCTTTTCTCTAAAAAGGCAGCAGTTCCTTCTTTAAAATCGACTGTTCCAAAACATTTCCCGAATGATTTTATTTCTGTTTCAAAGCCGTTTTCACCGTCTTTATAATTAGCATTAATTGACTTGATAGCTTTGCTGATTGCTAAAGGAGAGTTTTTCATGATTTTCTGTGCCATTCCATTACAGAATTCTAAAAGTTCTACCTGTGGCACCACGTGGTTTACCAATCCGGTTCTGTATGCCTCGTCAGCTGTCACCATACCTGCTGTCATGATCATTTCCATTGCACGTCCTTTCCCAATCAATTGAGGTAAACGTTGTGTTCCTCCATATCCTGGAATAACACCTAAAGAGACTTCGGGTAAGCCCATTCTAGCATTGTCTGACGCAATTCTAAAGTGACAAGCCATAGCTAGTTCTAATCCACCTCCAAGCGCAAATCCGTTAACGGCGGCAATAACTGGGATTTTGAGGTTTTCAACAAAATTGAACAAGATGTCCTGTCCTTGAGCAGCTAACTGTACTCCTTCTTCTATTGAGAAGTCTGCAAATTCTGCAATATCAGCTCCCGCCACGAAAGCTTTTTCACCGCTTCCGGTTAAAATAATTACTCGTGTTTCATAGTTTTTCTCTAACTCCTCAAAAGCCTGATGTAGTTCTTTAATCGTTACCGTATTTAATGCGTTTAGCTTTGTAGGACGGTTTATGGTTATTGTTGCAATACTATTTTCTTTTGCAACTAGAATGTTACTGTAGCTCATTTTAGCGATTTAGGAGTTAATGATTGGGAGTGACACCGTAAACCGTGTTCCTTTTCCATATTCTGTCTCAAAGGTAATTGTTCCTTTATAATTTTCAATGATGTTTTTGATAATACCTAAACCTAATCCCATCCCGCTGTTTTTAGTAGTGAATTTAGGTTCGAAAATACGGCTTATATCTTCTGGTTTAATTCCTATTCCATTATCTTTAACGGTTATTAAGACATTGTTGTCGTCTTTTTTAACCGTTACGAATACGGTTTTTCTTTCTTGTTGCTCCGGAATCGATTGAATGGCATTTTTAACCAAATTAGTGATGATTCGGATTAGTTGTGTGCGGTCTATCTTGGAAATAATTTCAGGAGACTCACTTTCAAAGACGACTTGTTCTTCATTGAAAATATCTAATGCTAGTTCGACCACTTCCACTACGTTTAGCGTCTCGTTTTGTTGGGCAGGCATCGAAGCGAAATTAGAAAAAGCAGATGCGACTGCATTCATAGTGTCAATTTGTTGAATCAATGTCTCTGAGTAGTCTTTCATTTTTTGTATGATCTCTGAGTCTTTGGGATTAAATTTTCTTTCGAAGCTTTGTACGGTTAAACGCATTGGAGTCAAAGGGTTTTTAATCTCGTGTGCCACCTGTTTTGCCATTTCGCGCCAAGCTTCTTCTCTCTCGCTTTGTGCTAATTTCACGGCACTAATTTCGAGTTCTTCCACCATTCGGTTATATGATTTGATCAGTAAATTAATTTCTTTACTGCTGGCTTCTAATACTATTTTTTTGTTTTTTTGGCTCAAACTGGTCTCGTTGATTCGGTCTGAGATTGTTTTCAAGGATTTTGTTATATAAGTCGATAAAAAATAAGCAAGCCCAAATGCCACAATTAACATGAAAGAATACACCTGCCCTAAACGAATTAAAAAACTATGCAGTTCTTTTTCATAAAAATTGTCATCTTCCAGATAAGGTAAGTTCAGAACACCTAATGGCTTGAATTTATCGTCTTTAATTTGGGTAAAAGACGACCTGTTTTTAACATTGTCGACGGTTTTAATCTCTACGTATCGTTTTTCTATTGAAGAACGAACAAGTTTTAATATGTATTTTGGTATTGGAGGCGAAACTTTATCAACGGAAAATGACTCTTTAGACGATTTTAATAACGTTCCTTCTAAGCTATAAATATTAATTTCAATATTGTGTATGTGTGCTAGTTCATGAATTTTATCCTTGAAAATTAAATCTAAGTTTTCAGTCGTTAATGGATAAGTAGTTGTAGCAAGAACGTAATTAATATGTTCTCTTACCGCGTTTTCCTTTCTTTCTAATCTTTCTTGGTGGTATTCCTTGGCTTCGTTTTTAAATTGGATAATCGAGATGGAGGCTAGTAAAACCGATGCTACGATTATCAGTACGATCATCGAAAGAAAAATCCGAATCCGTAATGACAGCATCGATAATTTGAAGTTTTTTAGCATCTTTTAGTTGTTAGTGCTTAGGGATTAGTTAGAGCGTTAAGGCTATCACTAATTACTTTTTTCTCGTATCCTTTTGTAAAACTTAAAACCTAACATTATTGTAAGTGCGAATATAAAAATTCCAATGACTCCGTAAATCCAATTGACGGCATTTTTAAGAATCACTAAAAAGACAACCGCAAAAAGAATGATGGTAGCTCCTTCGTTCCACAAGCGCATAAAATTGGTGGTGTATTTAATTTCGTCATTTTGCAATTGTTTGAATATTTGTTGGCATTTTCCGTGGTATAAATACAACGCAAATACAAAGCCAAGTTTTACATGCATCCAAGGCATTTGTAGCCAAGCTTTACCTAGGTCAGTAAAAAACAGCATCCAATACGCAAAAATACTCGCCAATATAGCAGAAGGCCATGTGATAATATACCAAAGGCGGTAGGTCATTATTTTATACTGCGCTTGTAAAATTTCTTTTTCTGGCGATGGTTTTTGTGCAGCTTCAATTTGATACACAAACAAGCGTACAATATAAAACAAACCTGCAAACCATGTAATTACAAAGATGAGGTGTAGGGATTTAAGGTAGTTATAATAGTCCATTTGTAGTATTGATCAATTTTGTTTTCATTTCTTTTCTTAGGAAATATCCTGTTAGGATCGTTGATGCCACATCAGCAATAGGGAAAGCAACCCACACCCCAAAAATACCGAAAAAATTCGGTAGTATGAGTACTAATGGAATTAAGAAAAAGCCTTGTTTACTTAGCGTTAGTAATAACGCTTTTTTAGCCTTACCCGCTGCTTGAAAATAAGCGGCGCCAATTAGTTGTACTGCTATTACAGGAGAAGCGGCAAATACCCAACGCAATGCGCTTGGTGCTTCTGCAATTATATTTTCGTTACTAGTGAAAATGGTAATAATAGAGGTAGCGTAATAGAGTATAATAATAAAAACCAAAGATGCTAATAGCGCTGCATATTTAATTGAAATTTGGATGCTTTCTTTTACTCTATCATATTTTTCAGCTCCATAATTATAACCTGCAATTGGAATAAATCCTTGCGTTATTCCAAGAACGGGGAAGAGTGCGAAGATTAGTGTCTTACTGATGATGCCATAAACAACAATAGAATTTTCGCCACCATAGGAGTATAAAGTATGATTGAGTATGATGGCTAAAATGCTTACCACACCTTGTCTAGAAAAAGAGACAAAGCTAAGTGAGGTGATTTCTTTGATAATAGGTAAATTGAATTTAAAATCCCTCGCTTTAATCTTTAACTCGGTTTTATATATAAAGTACCAAAGAATAAAAAGAAAACACGTAAAATAGGAAATACCCGTTGCAAGAGCTGCTCCATATAGTCCTAAATCCATTAGTTTTATAAATACGACATCCAATGCAATATTGACAAGAGCTGGAATAATCATCGACACCATTGCATATGTGGCTTGTCCTTCTGCTCTAATAATATTATTTCCCATCATGCTAAGGGCAAGGAATGGTACTGAAATTATGATAGGGGATAGGAATATAGTCGCGGGTGCCATAATATCTCCTTTAGCTCCATAAAAAAGCAATAGCTCTTTACTAAAAAAAAATCCTAAAATCACAAAAATGGATGCTAAAAGGAAGGTCATCATAATCTGATTGGCAAAAGTAAGTTTTGCTTTTTCACGATTTTTTGCACCTAAAGCCCGCGAAAGAACTGAACCACCTCCCACACCGATAGCCATTCCCAATGATGAAATTAGAAACGTTATTGGAAAAACTATCGTTACGACTGCAATAGCGAGTGAACCGATCCATTGTCCTACAAATATAGTGTCAATAAGGATATTTAGTGACATGAATAAAATCCC
>JBLIKD010000096.1:0-6558 GCA_047636275.1 Flavobacterium sp.
TCATATTTAGATAATTGAATTAATTGCAGCAAATCTGCTAATTATTTCTTAAATAAACAATAAACATATCATAAATTTTTAGCGTATACGCAATAATAAATTTCTTTAACCACTTAAAACAGTACTACCATTCGTTTTAATAGTCTTAAAAATTTATTAAAAATACATTTGTATTAAAAAACACATGACAATTATAGCGAAGTAAAACGCGATTAATAAACTTTATAAAAGCCAATGCCAAAGAGAACTATTTATACAGATAACGAATATGAGTTGACCGTAAATAAAACATCAATTTAACACCTAATAGCCTAATAAGCATTTCCTTAACAAAAATAAAAAAGCTTTAGAAATATAGGTCAAAAGTTAATTGAAACAAAAACCTGAGTGGAACAAATTCTCGCTAGGTTTTAACTTCAAAATATGAATTACTACAGTACGAATATCACTTACGGAATCATCAAAAAAATCATTGGCATTGATTTCTACTTGAGGAATTTTCAAAAAAATCTATTGTCATCAGGCGTCAAAATAGTCGACATTCGATATTTACGAATAGTAGACGGGGAAACGGGGGATAGTAGTAAATTAGCAGCCATTAAAGATTCACTGTAGCATTCTTTTTTTCTTTCAAGTACATTGATTTATCAAAATATTTTAATTTTCACTAAATATCCTAATTAGAAATACTTAAAAACAGCAATCTAATTGGAGTATTGCACATTAAAATTTCTTTACCAAGAATAATTTTTAAAATAAAAAATTCGCTTTTAAAGCGGGTTTAAGTTTACTACTATTCTATACTACAATTAATAAACAGATTGTTTAAGACTTCATTTTGCGGAATCTCAAAAGTCAATTTAACATCATTGTATTGAAAGCTATGTCCATCAAAAAATAAATGGTTAATTAACCTTTTACCACATCCAATGCAATAAGGCAACATTATTCCTCTGGAATACTAACTCAAAATCATAGTAGAGCGCAAAAAATCAGAATAAAAAAAACAGTAGTAAACTTTCGCTTACTACTGTTTAAAAATTGGACTTTTATTTATTATTTATTTCCTTTAATTTATTCGGGAATAAATATTGAATAAACAAAACTAAAATTAAAGAGGGTTTTGCACCATATTAGGATTGGTGTTCATCTCTTCAATTGGAATTAGCCAATCCCAGCGAACATCTCCAGCTGGAACTTCTAATACATTACCTGCTAATGACGCATTATGATTAGCGCCTCTTCTATCTAAAGCTTGATTCAGACGTTTTAGATCAAGAAAACGAAATCCTTCTCCCCATAATTCCACTCTCCTTTGAATCATAATCTCATCAATCAAAGATTGTCCCGTATTAGAAGACTGAACATAGGAACCATCTCTGTTTTTTGCTAAAACAAACAAAGCATTTGCTGCTGCTGCGTTATTTCCATTTCTAGCATACGCTTCTGCTTCTATTAAATACATTTCAGCCGATCTCATTAATGGAACGTCAACTCTACTATCGCCAATGGCGGCTGCAATAAATTTTTGACTAGTATATGGAAACTTTTGAAAATTAGATGGCAAGCCGATGCTAAGATGTTTCCCCGTTGGGTCCCATAAAGATTTACGGACATCGCTTTCTGAAATTTTATTGTATAACAAAGAACTAATAGATCTAGGATTAGAACGAATTGAGGAAGAACTAAAATTCCTTGACATAAATGCCCCAAAATTACCAAAAGTATCCGTCTGGTCAGGCTGTATTTGGCTTGCCCACATAAACTCTGAATTAGCCTGTGAACCGACACTGAAACCAGCTCGGTAAGAACTTTGGCTCATTAAAGTAAAACCAACTCGAGCTTCTGACGCCATTTGTGCTGCTACTGCCCACTTCCCTTGTGTAAGTGCAACTCTAGCTTTAAGGCCTTTAGCAACTGCCTGATTTATATTCGACTTATCTGACCTTCCAGATCCCAATAATAGAACCGTAGCATTATCTAAATCGGAATTTATAAAACCGTATACTTCTTCAACTGTATTTCGAGCAGGAGTTAAATCAACATTACTAAATTTATACGGAACTCCTAATTGAGTATTAACTCCATCAGCTTTATAACGTCCCCCGTAAATTTGCACTAATTGATAATGTGCAAAAGCCCGATACACCAATGCTTGTCCTTTTATAGCATTTTTTTCAGCAACGGAACCTTCGGCTTTGTCAATACCATTAATTAGTACGTTGGCATTTGCAACAATATGGTAATAAAATATCCATGGGAACCTGCTGTAGAAATCAGTATCACTTGCTCCTGGAGTCCATTGATATACTCTATTAAACCAACCATTAGCATTAACCACATGGTCTTCACCCATACAATCTAAACTTACAAATGAAGCTCCAATTCCCCCATTCCCTTGCGTAGATTCAAATCTAATGTATAATGATCTATGAATTCCATTGAGCAATACCAAACTATTTTTAGTTGTTTCTACGCCTAATTCTGATGATGCCTGATCTGTTGGTCCTGTGTTTAAATAATCCTTATCACAAGAATTAAAAATAAAACAAACAAGAAAAATTATTATTAATTTTGATATATTATTCATTTTCTTTTTTTTTAAAAATTAACATTTAACCCAAAAGTGACGATTCTTGATGGTATAAATACATTTGATGTATTCCCACTAAAATCTTGTTGTTGACTAAACCCTCTTCGGGCGTTTATGTTAAAAACATTTTCTGCATTTGCAAAAAACCTCATATTTGAAGCTCCTATTTTTTCAACAATAGATTGTGGCAAATCATACGTTAAATTTATTTGTCTCAGACTGACGTAAGATGCATCTACTAGAAACCTGTCTGATGTAACCTGCCATTGATTTGCTAATGTAGCATCAGCTCTAGGAATATCAGTTATATCTCCAGGACTTCTCCAACGGTTATTGATATCTTGATGTAAAGCGCCTCCAAAATTACTCGTGTCTAAAAGACCTGCATAATTAAAATCTAAATTTTGTCCCCCTATTTGATAGGTAAATAAGAAATCCAATCCAAAGTTTTTATATTTAAAACTACTGTTTATTGAACCATACAAGTCTGGCAGTACTGACCCTAAGTAATCAAACTTAGCATTATTTGAAAATGGAGTAACCGCCAGTCCGTCAACAGTTCGTACACCCGCTGCCAATGGATCTGCAGCTACAAAAAGCCCTGAACCATCAGTTGGGTCCACACCATACCAATCTCTTATCCAATAATCAAACAAACTCTGACCCACTTTTAACTTTTTTGTACCATTAATTATTTCTTCTTGAGGCAATTGAGTAATTTTATTTTCAATAGTAGACGCATTGAAAGTCATAGACCAATTAAAGTCTCGTTTCTTGATTATATCATAAGTTAAACTTACTTCGAAACCTCTATTAAATAACTCCCCAACATTTTGAAGTGCGCTATTTCCATAAATAGTCCCTCCTGCGGATAAAGGTAAGGGTACTGCGAAGATCAAGTCTTTTGAAACCTTTTTATAATATTCTACAGAACCGCTTAGACGGTTGAAAAAGCCAAACTCCAACGCTACATCTGTATGGAATGATTTTTCCCATAATAAATTTGGTGATCCAGGAGAGCTCAATACAACTCCAGCTGCACCTTGATTGTTGTATCCCAAACCTAAAAGTGCTTGATATCCATAATATTGACGACTACCCCCAGCTGTTAACAACCTAGCATTACCAAGTTCTCCTGTCGAGCCCCTAAGTTTTAGATTATCAATCCAACTAATTTTGGAAATAAAGTCCTCCTTGTCAATACTCCATGACAATCCTAAGGACCAAAAATTACCCCATCTTAGATCTGGCGCGAAAACGGAGGTTCCATCTCTACGTACAGACGAACTTAAAAAATATTTGTTGTCATAATTATAATTAAATCTACCAAAATAACTTTCTTCTTTCTGCTTATCGACCCTAGAACTTAAGTTAGTAATAGTAACAAAATTATCTAACTCTTCATTACCCTTGAAGATTTCAAGAAGCTTTCTACCTGTTAAATTATCGAAAGTATAGTTTTGAGTTTCGTGACCAGCTAATACTTCAAAATTGTGATTTTCATTTACCTTTATGCTGTAGTTCAAAAGTTGATTGAACGCAATTGTACTTTGTCTCGAATATGTTTTTGTAGCGCTCCCACTTGGAGCACCATCACCAACAATCGCATTTTGATAAAAACTAGTGTATATGTTTTCAACTTCGTAAGACATATTATTGGTAAAAGTTAGCCCTTTAGCAAGTTTTAGTTCTACTAAAGATTTAGCGGATAAGTTATTTCTTTCGTCTAAATCTCTATTTTTCAATATTTCACCTACAATGTGTCTACCATTACTAGCCCCAGAAGGTCTTATCGCATCTAAGTCTAATATTCTTTCGCCATTTGAATCTAATATGTATTCACCAGTAGTTGGGTCGTGAGCGTACACAGGATAAATAGAACCAATACCACGTGTAAATCTAAACGGGTTTACAAAGCTATTACTACCTCCTGTTTGACCTTGATTGCCCTTTGATACATTCCCTGAAATATTCATACCTAATTTAATCCAAGGCTTTGCCTGTACATCTGCATTAACTCTTGCTGTTACTCTATTAAAATCAGTATTTAATATATAACCTTCTTCATCAAAATATCCAATCGAAGCGTAAAAACCGCCTTTAGCAGATCGGTTATCAAAACTCATATCCATATTACGCCTTATCCCCAATCTAGAAATTGCTTTTTCCCAATCTAAATCATCTGGATACAGTAGTTGAGCAGCCGGATTTATCTTTCCATCTACGCCTACAACCTGATTGTTTGGAACATTAAATGGATTATATAGTAAATTTGTTCCAACTATATTATTTGTTGCTGACAAACTCGCGGCCGCTAAAGCGGCAGGAGTCGCTATTCCAGGTACGGCAGCTGCGTTACGCCTAGCTTCCCAAAATGCTTCATAATAGTCTGAAGGATTTAATCTGTCATACTCCCTTGTACCCCTTGAAACGACCCCTGTCGACATCGATACTTTTAAAGAACCCCCTTCTTTTTTTCCTTTTTTGGTTGTAACTAAAACAACACCATTTGAAGCTTTGTTTCCAAACAAAGCGGTAGAACCTGCGTCTTTCAGTATAGAAATACTTTCAATATCTGAAGTATTGATTGAGCTTAAATCTCCACTAATTGGAATACCATCTACTACGTAAAGAGCATCATTTGAATTCGAAAAACTTCCAAATCCTCTTATGCGTATAGTCTGACCCGCACCAGGTTGTCCAGACGGAGCCGTTACTAAAACTCCGGGCCCAGCACCCTCAATCGCACTAGATAAATTTACCAGCGGTCTTTTTTCTATGCTAGCTGCACTAATCTTAGATACCGATCCCGTTAATGCTTCTTTTGTCGAAGTCCCATAAGCTACTACCACTATTTCCTCCAGTATGTTTGCACTAGAATCCATAGTCACATTAATTACATTCCTAGCACCTACTTTACTTTCTGCGCCTTTTGTACCTATGTATGAAAACAACAAAACATCTCCAACAGTAGCTTTCACCGCATATTTACCATCTAAATCAGTTTGCACACTCCTTTTTGTACCTTTAACTAGGACATTTGCTCCCGGTATAGGACCTGTAGCATCCGAAACTACACCTGTGACCGTTTTCTCTTGCGCGAACGCAAATTGCATTGACAAAGCCAATAGCAAAGAAAAAATCCATTTTAATTTTGATTTCATTTTAGTTTATTTGAATTAGTTATCTTACAAAAATGACCATTAAATACGATTTAACCAAAATTTAACGTTTTTTACTTGAATATTTAACTATTGTTTAACCAAGTATTTTAATGTTAGTTAAAAACATTCAGGGCAAATATCATCGTTAAATCAAACAAAAAAAGAAATCTATTTTTCTGTATTTGTAAAAAATGCTCGAACTTATTTTTTCCAGTCTATTACTCGAAAACGTAATTGGCAGCGCCGCACGAGCTATTCGTATTAGTCCAAGCACTTACACCAAGGGACTACTATCAGATCAGACTTTAATTACGCTATCCTTGACCACTGCAAAAAGTTGTTATAAAAAAGAGAGCGAAATCGGTACCAATAAATAAACAATAAGTTAAAGCAAGGTATGAGAGCGCTTTAACCCAGTAATCATCAAATAAACATACAAAACACCGCGATAAAATGAATGAAAGAATGCATTATGAAGTTAATTCCAGCAGCTACATTTTTTATTTTCCCACTAATCCCGATTGAAAAACTATATTTAAAAGGATATTTTTTGGAATCAATTTCTAAAAACGCAAGTGTATCAATACGACTAATTCTTGAGCCTAGGTATAAAAAATGAATTGCAATTTATGAGCAATATCACTTATAGTGATTTCAGAAAAAAATATAGGACTGAAACGATGAATAACAGTCGTCAGGAATTCCAAATCTATAATTATAAAAAAAACAAGCATTGTTTTCACTAAAGCAAACCTAAAACTATCCGGAAATACTGTGAGACAAAGTTTCCAAAAATGCCAT
>JBLIKD010000097.1:0-6545 GCA_047636275.1 Flavobacterium sp.
CGGGTCTAGTTTTCTCTCAATTTCCCCTGTAAAGGTACCTAATAAGTCTGTGTCAAAATCTTCATTAACAAAGCAGATTACTCCAAGGTTTTGTTCTAGCAAAGGAGCAATTACCTTTTCTTTTTTGTGTTTAGTAGCAATTAAGAGTCTTCTGTTTTTAAATAATAGGGTGCTCATAGTATTTTGGGGCGATTATGATATTTTGTAGCTCTTTTGAATTTATCATTAACTGATTTCTACAAGTCAAAAAAGAGGAGTTCACTTATTATCTTTTGTAATTGACAAGTGAATTGAATATATCTTATTTAAGGATGAAACAATAGCCTTTCTTATATCTGAAGTATTTTGCGAATTGCTTTTGCATGGTCAATATTTTCTGTTAATCACTAGAGGGTATCTATTGGTATTGCTGTTAGGTTTATGTTATTTAAGATTTCGATTGCTTTTGCAATAATAGACATTTTAGACTTCTTTATTATCAAAGTCTATTGCCATTCCGAAGGTGCCTTCATGGAATTGTCCGTGGTCGTAAACCAGTTTTCCGTTTACAAAAGTCTGTATTACTTTGGTATTAAAAGTGGTGCCTTCTAATGGTGACCAACCACATTTGTACAAGAGGTTTTCCTTAGCAACTGTCCATTGGCTATTGAAGTCCACCAAGGTCAAGTCGGCGAAATAGCCTTCTCGGATAAATCCTCTGTTGGTCATACGATAGAGTATAGCAGGATTATGGCACATTTTTTCAACTATTTTTTCTAATGAAATGAGTTCTTGTTTACAAAACTCTAACATGCAATTGAGCGAGTGCTGCACCATTGGGGCACCTGACATAGATTGAAAATAAGGTTTTTGCTTTTCCTCCAAAGTATGAGGGGCGTGGTCAGTGGTGATGATGTCAATTCGATCGTCAAGTAGGGCCTTTAACAAGCCTTCTTTGTCTTGTTCCGTTTTTATCGCAGGATTCCATTTGATGAGCATCCCTAATCTTTCATAATCTTTGTCCGAAAACCAAAGATGATGCACCGAAACTTCGGTTGTTATTTTTTTCTCTTGTAGCGGTATGTCATTCTGAAACAGATGAGTCTCTGCTTCTGTAGTTAAGTGTAGAATATGTAATCGGGCGTTGTGTTTTTTAGCTAAATCAATCGCACGTTTTGTAGCTTCGTAACAGCCTTTGGTACTTCTAATAATTGGATGATATTTAGCTGGAACATCTTCACCATATTGTTCTCTAAAAGCCTGTTCGTTTGCTTCTATTATTTCTTCTTTTTCGGAATGAATGGCAATAATGGATTTGCAGTTAGCAAATAATTTTTCCATTGTTTCTGGATTGTCAGCAAGTAGGTTTCCTTTTTTGGTAAAGTACAAGCCGTCATCAGAAACCCCAATAAATTGACTGGTATCGGTTTTTATAATTTCATCAATATTGTCTCCATTTACCCCCATGAAGAACGAATAGTTAGCTAAGGACTTTTTTGAAGCAATAGCGTACTTTTCTTTTAGACTTTCAACTGTCAAAATATTTGGAATCGTATTTGGCATTTCAATAAAAGAAGTCACCCCACCTGCTATAGCAGCTTTACTTTCTGTGTATAAATCACCTTTGTGTGTAAGCCCGGGGTCTCTAAAATGAACTTGTCCGTCAATAATTCCAGGTAATAAGTACTTACCGGTTCCGTCAATCACGTTATACGTAGAATCAATTTCAATAGTACCTATCTGGCGAATAACTCCGTCCGCTATCAGCACATCTGCAATGAATGATTTTCCTTCATTTACAATCGTTGTATTCTTAATTAGAATTCTTTGATTCATGGTTTATTGTTTGTCTTTGGGTTGTTGTGAGCAGTTTTTTTGACTGAATGAAGATAGCAATTAAAACAATAATGTATTAAATAGTACGCTGGTTCGGAACTGATTGTAGTGGCTGTGTTTTTTGCTACCGTTTTATTATCTTCTTATACTATATCCAATAGGATCCAATCATTATTTTCAGACTTCAAATTTATATTGACCACTGATAAAAGAATCACTAATTGGGGTGTAGCTACATAAAATAATTTCTCATGAGTATCGATTATTTCGGGACCTATTCCATTACTTTTTGCGACTGTTGTTTATGTTATCTGATTTTTATCTTACAAAACTATGAATCTTAATTCATAATTTTTTATATATATTTATAATGTAATACATAAATTATATTTATGAAAAACACCTTAAATCAACTTCGTACCCTAATGGAAATTGTGCAAACACATAGCATTTAATAGTTTTCGGAAGTGTTGCATTTAATAGGGACTGCTACTTGTATTGAACTAAATAATTTTCAAGACCAGTTAGAGACTACACACGAAAGTGGTTGGTCGAACGATTACAGCAGTAGCAGAATATATATCAGTCACGTGTATTCCATTAATTATAAAATAATGGAATACTGAGGACAATTGACTGGTAGGTTAAAAATCTTAGTAGGTTCAACAGGGGAACATATAATGTCTTATTTTCTTTCTACTTTTATATAGGAAAACAAGGGCACGTGCAGTTAGTAATTGCTGTAGCTAATAAAAAAAAGTTTTCCGAGCGTTATGATTTTCCTTGTTTTGGTACTATATATTTTCTTAAATCAGAGGTCAGAATATCATTTAATTCCTTTTTATTACTGGCAGCACTTTCGATAAAAGCAAATCCAAATACAGGATATTTATTTATATCTAATTCTCTAATTAATATCGGTTTTTCAAAATCTTTAGCAAGATCTAAATAGTTAAATCTTACTATATTTGAAGGGATTATTCCCGAATTATTATCTAAAATAATGACGCTGAATATTTTAGTCTCTTTTCCTTTAAATAGAGTATCCCAGTCTGGTTTTTTGTTTTCACAAAAGCATTTATATTCATTAAATCCTAAAGTTACCCCTAAAAGGTCAGCCGTCGTACAAAATCCACCGAAACGTAAAGGGTTTACTTCGATAGGGACTATTTTCCCATTTTCATCTATGCGGACTTCCGCATGAGCCGGGAAATTTTTTAAATGCAACTCTTTACCAATTTTACCTAAAAAATATTCAAGATCAATTTTATACTTTTCAATGATTTCTTTGGATGTTGAGTAAACCCGGTCACTTGTATCTGTTCCGGAGGAGAAGAGGTGATGCAAAACGTTTAACAAAACAGCATCTCCATTATTGTCGTAGTAATAATCGATTGCATATTCTTCTCCTCGAATAAATTCTTCGATAATAAAAGTACTTGTGTTTAATACATTTTCAGGAAATATACTTTTAAGTTTATCAGGCTGCAATTCACTTTTAGCTTTTATCCAGTCTTTTTGATTCTCGACGATATGAACACCTATGCTAAAGAAACCAACAGCAGGCTTAATCACAAATGGGAAACGTAGTTCATCATCGGACAATCGTTGGATTTCTTCAATACTTATTTGCTTGAAATAAAAGTCGGGAAATAACCCTTTTATCAGTTCTCTAAACTTTACTTTATTTTTTAAAACTTGTAATTGACTTGATAATTCACTTTCTCCATAGTATTGATCGATCCAAGCTAATGCATTCTCTGAGTTGCTATAAAGAGAAATTTCTGGATTGTTTTTTAATAAATCGATCGCTTCCTCTTCCTCTATCCATGCCAAAGAATCATCATTTACCAATTCTTTAGCTACTTTGGTTGCAATTATTTTATAATTATTATCTTTTATTGTTTCGACAAGAAAATCAGAAACAAATGGCTTGTCTATTAAGAACATACTGGTTAGTTATTTTTTACTTTTTTATTTCAATAGTTAAAGCAGGACGTTGGGCACTTTGAGCAACTCTCCATCCGGTTTCATAGATCCACTTTGTCATCTTAGTCAATTTTACATAGTCAATTTTATCTGGGCTATCGAAAGGGGTGTGGTAGTCAGGGTGTAATAAGGTGGTGAAAAATATTGCTGGTACATTAGCTTGAGCATAAGGAAGATGATCGCTTCGGCCGTACCAATTTTCTGGGTGATCTGCAGCATCCCAGGAAGTATCTACTTTGAAGTTAGCAATACTTTTATTAGCAGCTAAAGTGATATTTACCAGGTCAGAAGAATTAAGATGAGGTTCTGTTGCGCCTAATAACGCCGCAGAATCAGGTGCATTCCGTCCTATCATATCGCCATTTAAAACAGCAGCTATGGAAGACAGCTCAACGGTGGGATGGCTAACAAAATAGCGAGAACCCAATAATCCCCTTTCCTCAGATCCGTGCCAAACAAATAAAGCCGATCGCTTAGCTGGTTGTGTCCTCCACGCATTCCCTATTGCAAGCATTGCCACCGTCACTGATGCATTATCATCAGCACCGTTCCAGATCGGATCACCATTAACAGCAGGTCCTACTCCGTCATGGTCCTGGTGACCGCTGAATAACACATATTCTTCTTTCAGTTTAGGATCAGTTCCATCAACCTTTGCAATAACATTAACAGAGGGATAGTCAAAATTCTCTACCTTAAGATTGGTTTTTAAATAAGCCCCTTGTTTAGAAAATGTATTTTGTAATTGTTTACTTGCCAAGATAATCGGTACCGTAGCTGCAGTAGATGATTTGCCGTCCTCAATTCCGTAATTTCCTTCTTGATAATGAAATCCTGTAAATGAAATAAGTGATTCTACGGTGTCATCAGCAACAAAAATGATAGCAGCAACACCATGGCTGAGGAGTTCTCTTCCCTGTTGCCCCATGGCAGAAGCGGTATAACGATATTGCCAGAGACTCACCCAGCTTTGAGTAACGGGAGTAGGTGGCATAATGTTTATAGCTACAATTTTGCCTTTCAGATCGACAGTGTTATCCGGCATTTTGTCCAACCAAACTACGGAGCCTTCTAGGGTAGTGTCCACCAAATTAGTTGGCCAAATCTCTTTCCAAAGATCAAGTGCTTTACCATTTACACTAACAGTACTACTACTGGCCACACGGCTGCGTTTGAGATTAAAAAACTGGAAGTAAGTTCCATCTTCTCCAGCAGGTTTAAGGCCAGCTTCACGGGCCTTTTGAGCCACCCAAACCGAGGCTCGCATTTCGCCAAGTTCTCCTCCTCTTCTTCCCCGAAAGGCATCACCTGCGAGTTCATATAAATTATCTTTTAGATCTTGCTGCTTGATTTTATCTAATTGTGGTGCTGTGCTTTGCGCAAAAAGCGAAGTAGAAATAAATAATATCAAAAGAAGAATTTGATTAGATTTCATAAGATTTATTTTTAAAAAATTGAAAAGGTTACTGTCGTAAAGGATTTATAATTAGTAGTGGCCCGTCTGTAAACGCCGTTGCTTAGGATAGCCTATCCAAATGTATAAATAATCTTTTTATTACAAATCATTAAAATGAATTTTTATTTTCGGCATGCTTTAGGTACTTAACCGGATTGAGCTTTACTACTATTGCGCTCTAATAATTTCGGAATATCACGCAAATCGGTTTCGTTTACTAAGAAATGTGTTGCATAGCGATTCTATTCAGAATTCTATAGTGTATTATATTGTTGTCTAGTTTATTAACCGTTTATGAGGGCATCAATGTCGGCGCTCACGCTTACACTATCTCTTGTTAGTAATAAATTTAATTAAGGATTCATTTCTTTGATTTCATGTTTCGATTACAAACAACGTTTGGTATATGGAAGGTTGCGTGTTTGTGTGCGGCGATTTTCCAAAGGAAAATCAAACACAAGCAAACAAAGCAACTCACATGGGTTAAACTATAACCAGCACTTTTTTATATACTGTGTGGTGCTTTCGTTTTTAATTTTTCCAAAAGTTTTTTTTAATTCTTTTTGGTATATCGCATTATCAGAAATTGATCTATGGCTTTCATTTTCAAGAATTATCAGTCTATTGTCAGGTTTAAAATCCTCCTTGAGTTTTATTAAACGGCCGTGATGTATTTCTTCATCAGTGTTGCCATGGCATATTAAAACTGGCATCTTACAATTTTCAATACTTTCTCTTTCGATCTCAAAACGAAATTCATTTTGATATTTATATTGATTTGGTTTTTGAAATAGATTTATTTTACCGTTGTTTTTGTCCTTATGATATTAATTGACAAACCCACGTGTGAATTTTAGAGTCATTTCTTTTAGGCGTTTTCAATGCGTTTCAAAAATTCAGGATTAGTTTTTTTTACTGATAAAAAATGAGTTCCGAATTCTTTATCTTTCTTTACCAAATTTTAGAAACATTTTAATTGTATGATTTTCTTCTTTCTTTTTCATAAACACCATTGATATCTCTTTTTTTGAATTGACTATTTTATAATAATCCGTTTTACTTACATTAGCAGTATCCATTGTCGTTGAGCAAACAGATATACCTTTGGATCTTTACTTTGGATTTCTAATTTCTACTTCCATTTGCGGGAATGGTATTATAATATTATGGGTTTTGAATTTTTCGAAAATACCAAAGTTTAATTCGCTGGTAATTTTTCCCTGACGATGAATGAGGCTAGTTGTCCAAACGCGAAGTTCGAAATTAAGACCGCTGTCTCCAAAAT
>JBLIKD010000098.1:0-6237 GCA_047636275.1 Flavobacterium sp.
AAAAATAGATTTGTAAAAGCAAACTAACAGTTAACTATTTGTAAGTAGGTCGTTATTAAATATCACTAAAAGTGGGTATTGTGTTATTACTTTTAAGGCCTTAGTTTTGTTGCATGAGGATTGTTAAAGTAAAGACAATGTAAAAACAAATCATATAATTATTATGAACAATCAAGCAATGATAAGGGATAAGAATATGGCTACGTTTTCAAAAATCCTAAAGAAAAAAATGGATAAAGGGTTTCTAATAGAAGAGAGAAATGATAAGTTACCTTTTGCTGTATTGTTAAAAAAAGGAATTAAAGTAAATCACAATAGGAATTTTATTTTTTCTTGCGCTACATTCGGTCTGTGGTTCATTCCTTGGGTTTACCAGAGTTTCGTTTCTTCTCGCGAAAAAAGAATACTGATTGCTATTGATGAGGATGGGAATGCATTTGAAGATAAATGTTATAATTAGTTGATCTATTTTTATTACAAAAAAAAGCCTTACGTTTAGCAAGGCTTTTTTTACGTCTATAGCTTTTTGATTATAGTTTATCTTTTAAATAATGTCCTGTAATAGATTTGTTGTCTTTTATAATTTGCTCGGGAGTCCCCACGGCTAATAATTGTCCGCCATTTTCCCCACCTTCAGGACCTAAATCAATAACCCAGTCCGCACATTTTATAAGATCTAAATTATGTTCTATAACTAAGATGGAATGTCCTTTATCTATGAGAGCATTAAAAGAGGCTAAAAGTTTCTTGATATCATGGAAATGCAGTCCCGTGGTTGGTTCGTCAAAGACAAATAATGCCTTTTCTTTTGTCGCTCCTTTTACCAAGAAAGAGGCTAGTTTTATTCTTTGTGCTTCACCACCGGAAAGTGTAGAGGAGGATTGTCCCAATTGAACGTAGCCTAGTCCAACATCTTGTAATGGTCTTAATTTTTGAGTGATTTTATGTTGTTCATTAGTTTCAAAGAAGGCTACCGCATCATCAATCGTCATCGTCAAGATATCGTGAATGTTTTTCCCAGCAAACGCAACCTCGAGTAGCTCTTTCTTAAATCGTTTGCCATTACAAGTTTCACAGGGCAATTGAACATCCGCCATGAATACCATTTCTACATTGATGGAGCCTTCTCCTTTACAAGTTTCACAACGGCCAGCATCAACGTTGAACGAAAAGTGTTTGGGCAGATACCCTCTTATTTTAGAAAGTTTTTCCTTTGCATATAAATCTCTAATGTCATCATAAGCCTTTATGTAGGTTACGGGATTAGAACGGGAGCTTCTACCTATAGGATTTTGATCTACATATTCTATATGCTTTACGTGTGAAAAAGAGCCTGTGATCTCACTAAACTGACCTGCTTTCTCCCCCGCATTGTCTAATTTCTTTTGCATTGCAGGAAACAATATTTTCTTGATAAGCGTGCTTTTTCCGCTTCCAGAAACGCCAGTGATAACTGTTAATACGTCTAGCGGAAAAGTAACGTCAATATTTTGTAGATTATTTTCTCTCGCTCCTTTTATTTCAATGAAATTTTTAAATTTTCTACGTTTTTTAGGGACTGAAATTTCTAAATCTCCGTTAAGGTATTTGGCAGTAAGGGAAGTTGATTTCAAAATTTCATCAAAAGTACCTTGAGCAACCAATTCTCCACCAAAGGAACCGGCTTCTGGACCTATATCGATGATCATATCGGCAGCTTTCATTATATCCTCATCATGTTCCACAACTATTACAGTATTGCCTAAATCACGAAGTGATAGCAATACTTTTATTAATCGTTCTGTATCTTTGGGATGTAAGCCAATGCTCGGCTCATCTAGTATGTACATTGAGCCCACTAAACTACTTCCAAGTGAGGTAGCTAAGTTAATACGTTGGGACTCTCCGCCGGAAAGTGTAGCAGAATTTCTATTTAAAGTAAGGTAGTCTAAACCTACTTCAGTTAAAAAAGACAATCTGTTGTTAATTTCTAACAGCAAACGTCTTGCGATCTGTGTTTCATAGACATCCAACTCTATTCCTTTGAAGAAAGATACTAAATGCTTAATTGGTAGATCGACTAAGTCAGAAACAGTCTTCAAATTGATTTTAACATAAGAAGTTTCAATCCGCAAACGCTTTCCTTTGCAGGAATTACATTTAGTTTTACCGCGATAACGGGATAGCATTACTCTATTCTGTATTTTATAATTTTTTGCTTCTAATTCTTTAAAAAAATCATTTAGACCCTGAAAATATTTATTTCCTGTCCATATCAATTCTTTTTGCTGGTCCGTCAATTCATAATAAGGTTTGTGGATTGGGAAATCAAATTTGTAAGCGTTGTTGACCAATTCATCACGAAACCAACTCATACTTTCGCCTCTCCAAGGGAATACAGCGTTCTCATACACTGATAAAGTAGTGTTCGGAACAACTAGTTCTGCATCAATACCTATAATGTTTCCATACCCTTCACATACGGGGCAAGCACCGTAAGGATTGTTGAAACTAAACAAATGGACATTTGGTTCTAAAAATGTGATACCGTCTAGTTCAAAATTATTCGAATAAGAAAATTTCTTATCAGTTTTTAATTCTTGTAGATGACAGATGCCTTTCCCTTCATAGAAAGCCGTTTGCACTGCATCTGCAAGACGATTATAGAATTCTTCTTCCGCTTTTACAACAATTCGATCAATGATTAGCATTACATCTTTTTTGTCAAGCTTATGCTGGTCGATTTCGTCTAAACGAATCATTTCATTATCGACTAAAATTCGAGCAAATCCTTGCTGTAGCAATGCTTTTAGTTTATCCTCTAGTTTTCTCCCTTCTTCGAGGTGAATTGGAGCCAGAAGCAACCATTTGCTGTTCAAGTCAAAACTTTCGACATCAGCAACCACGTCAGTAACGCTATTTTTTTTTACTTCTTGCCCCGAAATTGGTGAATATGTTCTCCCTACACGGGCAAATAACAATTTCATATAATCATAAATCTCAGTAGAAGTTCCTACTGTAGAACGCGCGTTAGTAGTATTTACTTTTTGCTCAATAGCAATTGCTGGAGCAATACCTTTTATATACTCTACTTTAGGCTTGTCTAACCTTCCAAGGAATTGTCTGGCATAAGAAGATAAACTTTCTACATAACGGCGTTGTCCCTCGGCATACAAAGTATCAAAGGCTAAACTGGATTTTCCAGAACCGGAAAGCCCTGTAATTACAACTAATTTATTACGTGGAATAACAACATCCACATTCTTTAAATTGTGGACTTCTGCGCCTTTAATTATGATGTTTTTCTTGGGGTCTATCTTGGAAAAGTCAACTTTCATAAACAATATTGTGTTTTTACAAAAGTAATCAATTTTCGTCGGAGAAAAGGGGGTGAACAAGTCACAAATTTATGTTGAAAAAAGGGAAAGTGAGTTATAATAAACACTGATGGAATGTTGTTATTTGTCGTCGTTTGGTTAATATATTGTCTTTTATTAATAATATTGTGTTTTAATTTTTAGTTTTACAATAAATTAATTCCATTCCCCAGATGAATAGCAAATTTTGTATTGTGCTCTTTTTAATATGTTCTCTTACTTTTTCACAGGAGTTACCTCCAATTGTAAAATATGCGCCATCCGCCTATGGGGCAGGTAATCAAAACTGGATGATTTCGCAAGACAAAAGCCATTACCTCTTCTTTGCAAACAATGAAGGTCTGTTGGAATTTAACGGTTCCAGTTGGGAACTGTATCCATCGCCAAACGAGACAATATTGCGCTCCGTAAAAGTGATCGGTAATAAAGTATACACCGGCGGTTATATGGAATTTGGTTATTGGACGAGACAAAGCAATGGGAAACTGAAATATTCCTCCCTCAGTAAAAGCATAGCAAAAGATATTCTTGATGATGAAGAGTTCTGGAGCATATTAAACTATGATCAATGGGTCATTTTTCAGTCATTAGACAGAATATATATCTATGATAGTAGGATGGGAGATTTTAAGATAATTGCACCAAAGAATAAAATCACCAAATCTTTCAGTACTAAAAATTCAATCTACTTTCAAACAGTAAACGAAGGCCTTTTTGAAATCGAAAGCGGAAAGGCCCGATTGGTTTCAAACAATCCGTTTTTAAAAAGCAATAGGATCGTTAATGTTTTTGCTACGGATGAAGGGTTGTTGATTCAAACGCAATTGAACGGTATATATAGGTTGAACGGAACCATTTTGTCTAAGTTTTCAACTGAAGTCGATTCGGAAATGATGGCAAATAGCGTTTACAGCTGTGAGCAGCTCTCCGATGGCAGTTACGTTATTGGTACCGTTTCCAATGGGATTTTTATTTTGACGACCAAAGGAAAAGTTAAGTATCATATTTCCCAAAACAAAGGGTTGAGTAATAATACGGCTTTATCCTTGTTTGAAGATGCCGATAAAAACCTATGGGTGGGACTGGATAACGGTATTAATTGCATTAACCTTCAGTCCCCCATTAAAAAGTATGTCGACGATACGGGAAAGTTAGGGACAGTGTATACTTCGAAAATGTACGAGGGAAAGTTATATATAGGAACTAATCAAGGATTATTTTATAAAGAATATAAGGGTAACGGGGAGTTTAAATTTATAGACGGGACTAAAGGACAGGTTTGGTCTTTGTTTGATTATGACGGAACCTTGTTTTGCGGACATGATTCCGGAACATTTATTATAGAAAATGCCTTAGCGAAAAATATATTCGCAAAATCAGGAACTTGGAAATTTGAAACGGTTTTCGGTCAAAAAGGGCTTTTGTTGCAAGGTAATTACTCTGGGATTTCAGTATTGGAAAAAGTCAACAATCAGTGGCGTTTCAGGAATAAAATAGCAGGATTTGATTCTTCAGTACGGTATTTCGAAATCACGAATGCCCTGGAAGTGTATATAAGCCATGAGTATAAAGGAGTTTTTAGGTTACAGTTGGATTATGAATTACTTAAGGCAAAATTAGTTACCGTATATCAGCAGCCGAAAAAAGGAAAAAATGCCAGCTTAACAAAATTTAACAATACAATTTATTACGCCTATAAAGAAGGTATTTTTAAATTGAACAACAAAACGAAGCTATTTGAAAAAGACGTTGTTCTGAGTTCAGTTTTTGAAAAAGATGAATATACGTCAGGTAAACTGATTATCGATTATTCGCATAAAATATGGTTATTTTCCAAGAACTACATTAACTATTTCTCATTGGGTAAATTAAGTAATCAGCTGAAGCAGAATGTTATTCCTATTCCGGCTTCTCTGACTAATTCCATGTCCGGCTTTGAAAACATAGAGCAGATCTCAAATTACGAGTATCTTATAGGTACCACTGATGGATATTACACAATCAATATTAATGACTTGAGCTTTAAAAATTATAAGGTTGCCATTTCAAATATTGCGACAAGCAAGTTGAATGGAAATTTTAAAAGTAATTCAATCCGGGAAAAAGGCAGCTTTGACTATGATGAAAATAATATAGTTTTTAACTACACGGTTCCCGAGTATAAGAAGTACTTGAACGCTGAATATCAGTATTCGCTGGAAGGGTTTCAAGACGATTGGAGTGAATGGAGCACAAAGACCGCTGTTAGTTTCAAAAACTTGCCATCGGGCCAGTATGTATTTAAAGTTAGGACTAAATTTGCTAATTCTTTACAGGGTAATACCGCCGTCTATACTTTCACAGTTCTTAAGCCGTGGTATCGGTCTGCTGTCGCGTTATTCTTTTATTTAATAATTGGTATTGTTTTAGCACGAATCATTGATAAAGCTTACAAGAGTTATTATCAAAAGAAAGAAGACAAATTAATTGAGGAAAACAATCGTTTACTGGAAATTAAAGAGCTTGAAAATGGACATGAAATAATGAGAGTGAGAAACGAACAGCTTTCATTGGATGTTGACACAAAAAGTAGGGAATTAGCCGTTTCTGTAATGAGTCTGAACAATAAGAATGAACTGCTGGCCTTTATTAAGGATGATTTAAAGAAAACGGATGACAATAAAAATGTAAAATCTGTTATTTCTACAATCACCAAGAACATTACTGGAAATGATTCTTGGAGTGTTTTTAAAGAGGCTTTTGAAAACACGGATAAAGAATTTTTAAAAAAAATAAAAGCAACTCATTCGTCATTAACTTCTAGTGACTTGAGACTTTGCGCATACCTTAGGCTAAATTTGTCTTCCAAAGAAATAGCTCCTTTATTAAATATATCAGTACG
>JBLIKD010000099.1:0-6036 GCA_047636275.1 Flavobacterium sp.
ATTTCCATCTACGTGATAGTTGCAATTTTGATTAAGATCAGGAAAAATTAAAACTTCATTTTTACTTGTAAGTTCCTTAAAGTATTTGATTGTATTTGGTGTATTGAAATTGTCTAAACCTTTCTTAGATAGTATAAGGTCTTCGTGCTTCAGTTTTATTGAAATAAAAGCATTTGAAACTTTACAGATATCTGTTATGAAATCTAAGATAGTATCAAAATTATTTTTAAGGAAACCATCTGTTAAGTCTATTTCTATCGGATTAGAACCTGGGTCTGCTTGCGCTGTATACATTTACTTTATCTCAATTACGTTTAATGCTAAGTCCTGTGTTATTGATACAAAATAACGTAATTTTAGTCATTTATAGAAATTAATTAACAGACTAAACAATAGTTCGTTAGGTTCACCCTGTAATTAGATATTAATTACTCATTATTTAGAATTATGTTTTTACTTTTTCATTAAGTATTGGGGATTAAGTTAGCATATCACTAAGTCTATTTGTATGACTTATACGTTTTAAAATAATAGTTTTGGGAGCGATAGTTTCTCTATTATTTAGTAAACTTTTGAGGACATAAATCAGTCTTTATACAGTGAATATTACTAGTAACATTTGTTTTTTCATGGCAGTCGTAGTTAGTACATATTCTCGTAAACTATTGCTAAACAAAAAGGATTTCAGATATAATGACCTTAACTTTTTTACGGGTGTATTTGACGAATCAGATTGTCATTTTGATTAAAATTTAGATTCTTTAAAATTGATTTTCAAAAATCAAACTTTGTATATTTGCTTTGTAATAAAAAAAATAATGATTTCTAAAGCGACTATAGATACTGTTTTTGAAACTGCTCGTGTTGAGGAGGTTATCGGCGATTTTGTCCAATTGAAAAGAGCTGGAAGTAACTTTAAAGGATTGAGTCCGTTCTCTGATGAACGTTCCCCATCTTTCATGGTTTCGCCCGCTAAAGGGATTTGGAAAGATTTTAGTTCTGGAAAAGGAGGGAATTCTATTGCCTTTGTAATGGAGCATGAGCATTTTACTTATCCTGAAGCGATTCGTTATCTAGCTAGAAAATATAATATAGAAATAGAGGAAACGGAACAGACGAACGAAGAAAAAGCAAATACAGATATTCGGGAGAGTATGTATCTGGTTTCTGAATTTGCAAAAGACTATTTTCATAAAACACTTTTAAAATCGGAAGAAGGAAAAGCCATTGGTCTTTCTTATTTTAAAGAAAGGGGATTTACGAATGAAACCATTGAAAAGTTTAGCTTAGGTTATTCTCCAGATACTTGGGATGCTTTTACAAAAGAGGCGCTTGGGAGAGGCTATAAATTAGAGTTTTTGGAGAGTACAGGTTTAACAATTCCCAGAGAAGATAGACCCTTTGATCGTTTCAAAAGTCGCGTTATGTTTCCGATACAAAGTATGTCCGGAAGGATACTCGGTTTTGGTGGGAGAATATTGACCAATGATAAAAAGGCAGCCAAATATTTAAACTCTCCAGAGAGTGAGATTTACCATAAGAGTAAAGTATTATACGGGATATTTCAAGCCAAACAGTCTATCGCTAAACTTAATAATTGTTTTTTAGTCGAAGGGTATACTGACGTGATTCAGTTTAATCAATCTGGAATTGAGAATGTCGTTTCTTCTTCCGGTACAGCTCTGACACCTGACCAAATCCGTTTAATCAACCGACTGACAAAAAATATTACAGTGCTTTTTGACGGGGATGCAGCTGGATTACGTGCTTCTGTTCGAGGAATTGATTTGATTTTGGAAGAAGGAATGAACGTAAAGGTTTGTACTTTCCCTGATGGCGAAGATCCTGATAGTTTTGCTAAGAAGACCTCTCATGATGATTTATTGGCTTATCTGGAAGATAATGCAAAAGATTTCATCCAGTTCAAAGCGTCACTTCTGATGAATGAAGCAAAGAATGACCCTATAAAAAAGGCTGATTTGATTCGGGATATGGTAGTTAGTATTTCTAAAATACCAGATAGAATTCAACGTGAGATTTATATTCAGGAATGTTCTCGAATTATGGATATTTCAGAGCAGGTTCTGATCAGTACTTTAGCACAATTGCTTCAGAAAAGCAGTACTGAGGTAGGTAAAAAACAAAAAGAAGAATACAACAGGTTAGAAATTGTAAAAAGTGAAAATCCCGCTGCCGCAGAAAAAGTTGATGTTCTTTATCGCTTAGAACGAAAAATAATAGAGATGTTGTTGTTGTATGGCGATAAAACGGAAGAGTTTGAAGATGTGCTTTTGAAATCCAATGGAGAAGGCGAAATTGAACATGTGATTGAGAGAAAGCAATATAAAGTGTTTCACAGAATCTATTTAAGCTTACAGGAAGATGAGGTAGAATTAGCAAACCCTTTGTTTCGCGATATTTTCAACGATCTGATTAACTACTATCTTCAAAATGAAGGCTTCAGTTTAGAACAATATCTAATGCATTTACAGCCTGAATTTGCACAAGAGGTTACTGACATTTTAATGGAAGACGAAAGGATTGTTTTGCATAATTGGGAAGGGCAGAATATTTTTCCTAAATATAAAATAGATACTATAGGTCAAAATGTTTCAGAGACTATTTTAACTTTACGTTGGTATCTAGTAGGTAAAATTATTGAAGATATTAAAAGCTCCATAACATCTGAATCAGATAATACGGAGCCAATGACCATGATTAAAGACTACCTTGGTTTAACTTTCGCTTTCTCAAAAAAGTTAGGAAGGGTGATGTCTCGTTTTTAATTAAACTATTTCTAGTTTTTTCGCTTTGTTTACTAAATCAACAAGATTAGTAACATTTAGTTTTGTTAATAAACGTAATTTATACGTACTTATCGTTTTTTCGTTAAGGCCGAGAATATCAGCAATTTCGTGGTTCTTTTTACCTCCACTTAAATAACGCAGTACTTCAACTTCGCGATTGGAAAGTTTTCGATACAAACGTTCACTTTTGCTTTGTTTTGCAATCAGGGCTAGATTTTTCTTGACGGTTTCGTTCATGATTATCTTTCCTTGATTTACTTTAACAATGGATAAACCTAAGGTCTCCAATTTTTCTGTTTTGTGAACAAATCCTGAGACACCTGCTTTAATAGCATTTGGCGCATAAATTTGCTCTGAAAGACCACTGAATATTATAATTTTTGTCTTTGGAAAGTTTTTCAAAATAGATTTTACTTCAAAAATACTAGAAAGACCTTCCAATTCTAAGTCTAAAATTAAAACATCAATATCTTTGGTTTGGAGAATATCACGGATCATTAAAAAATTACCAACGTTGGCAACTAGTGATATTTCGGCATGATCTTTAAAATAAGATTTCACTCCAAAGTGTACTACCGGGTAATTATCTGCTAAACAAACTTTAATCATGATTTTTAGTTTTAGAGTTTTTTGTCCTATTTATACCTTAAATGTAAAATAAATTAATTATTCTATCTAATTATTCTGATAAAAAGGTCATTAATCCCGTTTAACTATACAAACAGGGATGTTTTTCATTTTGTGTTGGTTAGTTTTGTTTAACCTTTTATATATTTCGTAAACTATTCTTTTTCTATCAGAAAAGTCAGTAGCAGACTTCCCTTCTTGATCCTGAATCATAGCCCACTCAAGTTCGTCGTACGTAGCGCCTAATTGCGCTTCATCTGTTTTTTCGTCGCCAAACAGTCCATCAGACGGAGCTGCATTTAAAATAGAATCGGGAACTTTTAAATAAGCAGCTAGCATAAATACTTCTGATTTCATTAAATCAGCAATAGGACTAAGGTCTACGCCGCCATCTCCATATTTTGTGTAAAAGCCAACACCAAAATCTTCTACTTTGTTTCCTGTACCCGCTACTAATAATCCATGTACTCCAGCAAAATAATATAAGGAAGTCATTCGTAAACGAGCACGCGTGTTAGCAAGAGTAATATTTAGTTTATTTTCTTCAAAGTCAGAGGGAACCACACTTTTAAAGCTTTCAAAAACTGAAGTGAGATCCGCAGTGGTTGTTGAAACATTAGGGTATCTATTTCTCAACTGCTTTATATGTTCCCGTCCACGATTGACATGACTTTCATGTTGATGGATAGGCATTTCAACACATAAAACTTTAAATCCCGTTTGAGCGCATAATGTTGAAGTTACCGCTGAATCTACTCCGCCAGAAATTCCGACAACAAACCCATTTACTTTTGCGTTTTCAGCATAGGTTTTCAACCAAGTCACAATTTGGTTATTTACCTCATCGACTAGAAGTGTGTGTTTTTTAATCATAATAGGTTATGTTTTAAATAGCAGGAATGTATATTTGCAAAATCAAATACGGGAGAAATATTATTCTGACTGATTTTTGTGTGCAAAATTAAATAAAAAAAATGAAAATATATATATATACTGTAGTTCTATGTTGCTTTTTTTTATCCTGCGATAAAAAAAATAAAAAAGAAGCAGCTATCGATGAAATTTTCATGGACATAGAGGTGAAACGGTTTGACAAAGTTTTTTTTGAGACTGAGCCCAAAAATCTAGATAAAATAAAAAAAGAGTTTCCTTTCTTTTTTCCTACCGGAAATGAGGATGCAGTTTGGGTAGATAAAATAGAAAATCCGCTTTGGAGGGAATTATACACTGAGGTACAAAAAAAATATAAGGATTTTGAACCAGTGAAAAGCAAGCTCGAGGAGCTTTTTAAGCATATAAAGTATTACTTTCCAAAAACTAAAATACCGAAGGTGATTACTGTAATCTCTGAAATGGACTATAATAATAAAGTAATTTATGCAGACAGTCTAGTTATCATATCTTTAGAAATGTATTTGGGGAAAGAACACAAGTTTTATCAGTTTCCTAAGTATATAAAACAAAACTTTGAGGAAATCCAGATTATGCCTAATGTGGTTTCGAGCTTTTATAAACGTAAAGCTTCGTCTCAAGCGTCTAACGATTTATTGTCTAAAATGATTGACTCAGGAAAGGAATTGTATTTTAAGGATGTTTTGCTCCCTGGCTATAGTGATGCTGATAAGATGGGATATACGAAAGACGAGTTAGAATGGTGTTCTGAAAACGAAAGTTATATTTGGCGTTATTTTATAGAAAAAGAAATGCTCTACAGTGATGATCAAAAGCTGATGTCTCGTTTTATAAATCCAGCCCCTTTTTCTAAATTTTATTTGGAAATTGACAATGAATCACCGGGTCAAGTTGGTGGTTGGATAGGATGGCAAATTGTGCGTTCGTATATGAAGAACAATGAAGTATCTTTGCAACAATTAGTTGATATAAGTGCTAAAGAAATATTTGAAAAATCAAAATATAAACCTAAAAAGTAATGTCAGATAAAAATAAGTCGGAAATTAAATTCCTTGTAGAGTTAGATGAAAACCGTGTTCCGGAAAAACTATTATGGTCCGCCAAAGATGGAGGTGTTGATTTAGAAGAGGCAAAAGCAATTATGTTGTCTGTCTGGGATAGTAAATCAAAAGAAAGTATGCGTATTGATTTATGGACCAAAGAAATGCCTGTTGATGAAATGAAAATATTTTTTCATCAAACATTAGTTGCGATGTCAGATACTTTCCATCGGGCTACTGGTGACGAAAAGATGGCAGATACCATGAAAGACTTTTGCGAATATTTTGCAGAAAAGTTAGAGCTCAAGAAATAGTGAGAGTGATATTAAAAGAGCTGTACATTCCTGCAGCTTTTTTTTAATTTAAGATTGCTGTCTTTTTAAATCCTTAGGTGTTTTTTAAACTTCCAATCATTAATTTGTTTGAACTTCTGCGTAAAGAAATATTTTAAAGTAGCTATTTGATTTCTTAGACTCTCGGACTGACTTGTGCTTTGTACTGGAGTCTATGCTAATTACAAGTTGCGAATAGATGATTTGGTTTAAGTGCAAATTATAGATCTCTAGGTCTACTTGGCTATGATTAGAATCTGTGGAGTTTTCATCTTTACGCAAACTGATAACTCCTAATTCACTTTTATTCTTTTTAGT
>JBLIKD010000100.1:0-5957 GCA_047636275.1 Flavobacterium sp.
AAACCAAAGCCGTGTCTATTACTGAGGTTTTACCTGATGATAAAATACAGACCTTAGCGCAAGCTTTCCAAGGTTATAAAGAGGAATCGCTCAATGCCTTAATGGAGAAAAACAGTGATAAATTCACCTGGAACGAAGCCCGAATGTACAAAGCAACCTTGAATTAGTGCTTGTTTTTAGTAGTAGGAGCAGAACGATTGCAATTTTTAAGAACGTATAGCGGGGCTATTGAGGGCGTTTGGTTTTTATAATTTCGATCTGTAAAAAGACTAAGATATTTAATGCGTACTTACAAAAGGTAATCTATTTTAAGATATATAAATTTGTTTCCAGTAATTTGAGGACAAATATGTAATTGTGCTAGAACCTATTGTTGGGCTCTTATTATTCTTCTCGGAACAAAATTTATTAAAAGAATTAGCAGAAAAAAACTATTGGTAACAGTGGATAATTGAACTGACGCTCGTTTGTTTTCAGCTAAGCTGATTCACTGGGTCGAGTACCTACTTACATTGAAACGACAAAACGTAGGGTTTGCAACGCGGTTCAAAATTATACATAACAGCTGCTTTTACATAACTTTCAAGCCAAATCACTATATTCAAGTCAAAAGCGATGTCTAAAAAATATAAAACAATAGACTGTTCAACTCCCACTTTTATAACTATAACAATAATGGATTGGTTAGATCTATTTACGAGGCCCGTCTATTGTGACAGCCTTGATGATTCATTAAATCGCTGTATCAAAGAAAAAGAATTGAGTGTTCATGTTTATATGACTAATCATGATATTTAATTGCGACCGCAACTGAAATCTAATGTCAAAATAGCATTCGAGATTTTAAAAAATTCACCTCAAAAAAATAAATAGAAGCTATAAAAGAGCATTCTGAAAGCAGGCGGGGAATCGCTTTTACGGAAATTTAGTTATCAAGCCAAAACTAAAGGAAGGGCAAAAGATTATAAGCTTTGGCAGGACGGTTTTCATCTGGTATTATTAGATACAGTAGAAAAATAGAACAAAGAGTAAATTATATTCATTACAACCCTATCGAAGCTCAAATAGTTTTTCACGAGCGCGACTAAGTAAATAGTAGCTACAGAAATTATGAATAAGATTACACTATTTTTTGTAATGTAAATATTGAACTACAGTGATAGATTATCCGCGTTGGAAACACTTTGTTTGGTGCTTAGAAGTCAGTAGGTACTCGTTGCAAACGAGCATCAGATTCAAAGTTAGGAACTATGAAGAAGTCAATACTATTCTTTGTAATATAAATGTTAAACTATTTTTGCAAACGCTTTGTTCAGTACTAAAAAGTAAATAAGTACTCGTTACAAACGGGCACTAGAGTAATGAAAACCAAAATCATAAGTTTTTTGTTTGATAAAGATCGCTTTACGTTTGATGTTGGCAAATTTAGGATTAAAGAGTGATTTAAAAAGAGTAATGAGCGAGGCTTGAAGCGTAAGCGCGATTATGTTTCTACCGAATCGCTCAGAATTGTATTAAGTGCCCACAAAGTAAACAAATACTCTTATGACATTCGATGTTTCGTGTATTTACAACACAGCAAGTAATAGGAGAAATAATACTCTTGTCGAGTTGCACGTATTATTCAGATCCCTCTTTTGGCGGGATGACAACTAATACGGATTAGAAATGTGTGGATAGGTATTGCAACAATGTAATGTTTTTGTGTTCTTCAATCTATTCATTAGTAATTTGACATCACGACTAAGGAGGGATCTACCCAAACTGTTCCACTATCCTGTTTGCGAAAAATGGCGCCGCAGGCCCACAAACTAAATCAATACCTGTTTTTTCACGCTACAGTAGAAACGATGTTTAGCTGCTCTACTACTGAGGATTAAAGTGTGTATATATATGTTTATGAATAGTTTAACTATAAAGTAATACGATATTTTTTGTATATTTAAGATTAAATGGTTCATCCCATATCTTCAATACTAAAAGCAATGTATTCATGAAGTATTCTATTAAAGCAAGTTCGACTGCAAAAAAGAACGCTGCGGTAAACATCAAGAAATCCGAAATTATGTTTGGGATTACCCCTGAAACAGCCAATAGTCTGCCCAATCCAGCCGAATTATTTTTAGGTTCCTTCGCAGCATGTGCTCTTAAAAACGTGGAACGTTTTTCCATTATAATGAATTTTGAATATTCGAAAGCCGAAATAACAGTGAGCGCAACACGCCTGAAGCAACCGCCAAGAATGGATGAAATAATTTATGAATTGAGCGTTTACAGTCAAGACGAAAGCTTAAATATCGATTTACTCCATAAGAATATCGAAAAGTTTGGAACGATATTTAACACAGTTAAGGCTTCCTGCTCAGTCATGGGTGAAATCAAAAAGATAATGGGGTAAAAAGGGGAGCTGATCAAAGCTATTAAACATCAACGGTTATAAAATAGTACGGCCAAAGGCGAAATTTAAAGCTTGATTCTTTTTAACTGTTCTTAATTTAAGACTCTTGCAATCCCATAAAACAACGCAGAAACCAATTCAAAATCTTATTTTTGCCAGATGCAAAAAAATATAAAGACTTCTCAATTTGAGTTTGTCGCACTCATGGCGTCACTAATGTCTGTAGTGGCGTTAGCAATAGACGCCTTATTACCGGCGCTGGACATTATTGGGGTGTCAATTGGTACTACAGATGTTGTTGATAACCAATTGCTGATCACAATGATCTTTCTTGGACTTGGATTTGGTCCCTTGGTTTTCGGTCCGCTTTCAGATAACTTAGGGAGAAAACCGGTAGTTTATATGGGTTTTGCTTTGTTTATAGGCGCCAGTTTCATCTGCGTAAATGCCGAAACTTTAGAAATGATGGTTATAGGAAGGATCTTGCAGGGAGCTGGCCTTTCTGCTCCCAGAACCATAAGTATCGCTATCATTCGTGATATGTACAGCGGAGATTATATGGCGCGCATCATGTCATTTGTGACCGTAGTTTTTATATTGGTGCCAGTAATCGCTCCTGCGATGGGTAAATTTATATTGGACTATTATAATTGGCATGGCATTTTTTATGTTCAAGTTATTATCAGTTTGCTGGTTTCGTTCTGGTTTTGGAAACGGCAACCAGAGACTTTATCGATTGAAAACAAGAAGGTTTTTACTAGAAAGGGATTTATAGGGGAGTTTAAAGAAGTGATTAAATTTAAAAAAACTATAGGTTTTACTATTATTCAAGGATTTATTACGGGATCTTTTATGGTTTACCTGAGCAGTTCACAGCAAATATTCCAAAATCAATACAATTTAAAAGAAGAGTTTCCATTCATTTTCGCCGGATTGGCTATAGCTATAGGTGCGGCTGTTTTTTTTAATGGAATACTAGTTATAAAATATGGGATGGAAAAATTAGTCACCACTGCACTAATTTCCTTCTTTGTGGTGTCGGCGACCTATGTTGGCTTGTTTTACAACACTCCTAATCCAGATGTTCGAGTTTTGTTGGTGTTTTTTGCAGTGCAATTTTTTAGTATTGGTTTCCTTTTCGGAAATTTACGCGCCTTGGCCATGGAACCTGTAGGACACATTGCAGGGATCTCGGCAGCGGTTACCGGTTTTATTTCTACCATTATGGCCGTTCCTATCAGTATCTTTATTGGCCGATTTATTTCAGATACGGCGTTGCCACTATTTGTTGGTTTTTCGATATGCGCAGCTTTGGCAGTTAGTTTGCTTATTTATTTAAAAATAGATGAAAACCGAGCCAATATAACTCCCGAAAACAGAATGTGATTAGGTGAATGGGACAAGGAGAAAGGATTGATTTCAACTCAGCCGCTTTATTTTTCAGATGAAAATGTTAAACTGTGTTAAACGCTTTTTTATTTCAAAGCAACCGCTTAGTTTTGTATCATATTAAAAAGAAATGGCAAGAAGTAAACAATATAACGAACAAGAAGTGATAGAAAAGGCAATGTCTTTGTTCTGGCGCAATGGGTATCAAAATACCTCTGTACGTATGTTGGAAAAGGAAATGGGTATCAACCAATTTTCTATTTATGCAAGTTTTGGTAGCAAACATGGCGTTTTCTTAGAAAGCTTGAAATGTTATAAAACTAAAATATATTCTATTTTCGTAAAATTACAAAACGGAACAGACGGGGTAAATGACATAAAAGCGTTTTTCTATGATTCAGTACGAATGCCATCAGAATTGGGGGATCATAAAGGTTGTTTATTGACTAACACCTACAATGAATTTGCCGATACCGAGGATCAAATCATCAGCGGGCAAATGAACGAATTCATGAATAATCTTAAAGCGATTTTCATTACGAAATTAAGAGCGGATAATTCAAAAGACGAAGCAAGCATTGAGAAGCAAGCAAACTATTTATTATTAGCAAAACACGGTTTAGCTGCAGCATCAAGATTAAATAATACTAAAGAAATCGAAGATTATATTGAATTAACTTTCAGAAAAATCTAATCATTTTTTTAAATAGAAACTAAGCGTTAGCTTAGATATAAACAATAATAAATTTAAAAACAGAAATTATGACAACTTTAAAAGTACACAATATCGAATCTGCTCCAGAAGCAAGTAAAGGATTATTAGAAGGATCTCAAAAAGCATACGGAATGATTCCAGGATTGCACGGCGTTTTGGCTGGAGCTCCAGGAATACTTGATGCGTATCAAAAATTACACGAATTATTTGTAAACAGTTCTTTCAATGAGGAAGAATTGACCGTAGTTTGGCAATCAATCAACGTCGAACATGCTTGTCATTACTGCGTGCCTGCACATACTGGTATTGCTGCAATGATGAAAGTAGACGAAGCGATTACTGAAGCTTTGCGTAACGAAACTCCTTTAGCTAACCCAAAATTAGAGTCTTTACGTGATATGACCTTGATTATCGTTCGTAACCGTGGCATTGTTTCGCAAGAAGAATTAGAGGCATTTTACGCAGCAGGTTATGGTGAAAAACAAGTTTTGGAAATCATTTTAGGTGTGTCTCAAAAAGTGATTAGCAATTATACCAACCATATTGCAAACACGCCAGTAGATGCGGCTTTCCAAAAGTTCGCTTGGAAAAAATAATTAAATAAAAAACGGGTCACAAACCGCAATCTGATTATTTGGGCAGCTCATCTGCCCTAAGTTCCCGTTCGTTTTGTGCGGCTGCGCCTCACAAAACGAACCCCACTCAACTAGGTCTGGGTGATCGGTTGATTTGTATATATAATTAGGTTTGTGACTTGTTTTTCTACGAATTAATGTCCGCAAAATTTAAAAGTAAAGCGCTAAAAAACGTATTTCGTTAATTTTCGGATTTTCGGAGATCTGAAGAGTATCTGCGCTAGAATTATGTTAGTATATATTTTTAGTAGGCAGAAATAAAGAAAAACGTAGTTAAAGTGCTCAAGAATGTCTTGCTAAATAGAAGTTAAATCGACAAACCTTTCCCGTCGGTCTATCTTAATAAAATCAAAATGGATTTTATTAAAGAATTAAATAACCAAAAAAACAGAATACTTAATCATTGTATTCGAATAAAAAATAACATAATTATACAAGTATCCTTGCCGTGAATCGTTACTTTTTTAAATAACCAATCGACTCAATGGTTTATGGTATGTACGTTATGCTGGAAAAGATACCGTTAACGGAAAAGCAGTCAAAAAAGTATTTGTGAGTTGGGGCAACTATAGGATATTACTAATGTATTTTAGGTGTAGGAAAGGAGATATTTATTCGAAGCAGTTGCCTACACGATTCGAGATAATTGCCGTCTAATATCATCTTTTATTAATGGCTTTATGAGGTTTGAGGAATACAGAAACGTTGTCTGAATCCTAATTCCTAATAAACGAACAGTGTTTATGTATAATCCTAAAGAAAACATAAAAACAGACATTCGTCAATTTATAATAGGTAAATTTGAGTGTAAGAGCTTTAT
>JBLIKD010000101.1:0-5820 GCA_047636275.1 Flavobacterium sp.
GTTCAACAATTAAATGATAATCCACCCCATAACCCCGCTGTAAAACAAGAAATAATCAATAGAAGCTGATTTCTCTCTGTTATATTAAAATATTCGCAAAAAAGAACTTAAAGTAGTTTGCCTTTTATAAAAAGATGTATTTTTGAGAAACGATAATGACAACTAACAGAAAAACATATCAACCTTCGATAACAACTCAAATTTGGGTTGCACTTTCTGTTGCTTCTACATTTACAGCTACAACAACTACTACCCCTTAGGGGTATACATTTTACATACAATCCTATTTTATATTTTTCTCTTTTAAGGAGGGAAGACTTTGGATAGATAATAGTATTTCCATTTTTCTAAAATAAAACAAACAACATGAAAGTATTAAAATTTGGTGGAACTTCGGTAGCCAATGCACAAAATATAAAACTAGTCCTTGACATAGTTCAAAACCAAGCAAAACAAGACCAATTAATTGTAGTCGTATCTGCACTCAGTAAAGTAACGGACCTGCTTCATTTAGCTTCATTAAGAGCCGCCTCAAATGATGACAGCTATAAAGAAATCGTTGCTGATATTGAAAAAAAACATTTAGATACCGTCAAAGAATTGATCGCCATAAGTGAGCAAAGCAGTTTATTAAGTCACATTAAACGCATCATCAATCATCTGGAAACATTACTTGACGGTTGTTTCCTTCTGGGAGAACTATCGAATAGAACATCGGACACTATTTTAAGTTTTGGAGAGTTACTCTCTTCTTATATCATAGCTGAGGCACTCAAGCAAAACTTTAAAAACAGCAGTTACAAAGACAGCCGTGAGTTAATTAAAACCAACAGTAATTTTGGAAAAGCTGCCGTAAACTTCAAAATAACCAATCAATTAATTACTGATTTTTTTGCTTCGAATGAAAGTCAAGTTGTCATCATGCCTGGTTTTATTTCCTCATCCAGTGACGGACTCAACACCACTCTGGGCCGCGGTGGCTCAGACTATACCGCTGCAATAATGGCAGGAGCGTTAGACGTTACCGATTTAGAAATCTGGACCGATGTCAATGGGATGTATACTGCCAATCCTAAAATCGTAAAACAAGCGCAGCCCATTGCTTCTATATCCTATCAGGAAGCGATGGAGTTATCTCATTTTGGCGCTAAAGTGCTGTTCCCTCCCACTATTCAGCCCGTCCTGAGAAAAAACATTCCTATCCTTATTAAGAATACTTTCGAACCAAAAGCAGAAGGCACGTCTATTTCAAATACCTCCATTTCTAACGGCCAGCCCGTAAAAGGAATTAGCCATATCGAGAATATAACTTTAATTACCCTTGAAGGCCCCGGTATGATTGGTGTAACGGGCTCATCAAGAAGACTTTTTGAAGTACTATCGCTAGAAGAAATTAATGTGATTTTTATTACCCAAGCCTCCTCCGAGCATTCCATTTGTATCGGAATTCTGAATGAAGATGCCGAAGCTGCTGAAGCAGTGATTAACAAAGCCTTTGAAATTGAGATTTTACAGCACAAAATAGATCCTTGCATCGTAGAGAAAAACCTGTGCATCATCGCTTTAGTTGGTGAAAACATGAAAAACCACCAAGGTTTGAGCGGTAAAATGTTTAGTACCTTAGGGAAGAACAATGTCAATATCAGAGCGATTGCCCAAGGTGCTTCTGAACGAAACATATCAGCGGTAATAAATCAAAGAGATGTAAAAAAAGCATTGAACACGCTTCACGAACGTTTCTTCGAAGACAATACTAAACAACTGAACTTATTTGTAATGGGAGTTGGTAATGTTGGGGAGAAATTCATCGCGCAGATTGACCAACAAAAGAAATTCCTGAAGGAAAACCTAAAAATGAACCTGCGTGTAATCGCTTTGTCTAATTCCCGAAAAATGATTTTTGACGAAGACGGAATTGATTTAAAAGCATGGCAGTCTGCCATAGACAAAGGAGAAGCCACTGATCAAGAATTATTTATTAAAAAAGTAAAAAACCTAAATTTACGTAACAGTATTTTTGTGGATATCACTGCAAACGAAAGTGTGTCAAAAACATATGAGCATTTCTTAAGACAGAGTGTCGCTGTAGTCACCTGCAATAAAATAGCTTGTTCATCTGCTTTCGATAACTATAAAAAACTTAAACACTTATCCAGAAGATACAATGCTCCTTTCTTGTTTGAAACGAATGTTGGAGCGGGTCTACCTATTATTGATACAGTTAAAAACTTAGTCGCATCAGGTGATAAGGTGAACAAAATACAAGCGGTTTTATCCGGTAGTTTAAACTTTATCTTTAATAATTTTGATGAAAACAATTCTTTTGAAAAAGTAGTCAAAGAAGCCGGTATTCAGGGATTTACGGAGCCTGATCCAAAAATAGATTTGAGCGGAATCGATGTTGCCAGAAAGATATTGATCTTGATTAGAGAAAGTGGGTATGAAATGGAAATTGAAGACATTGATAACGAATCTTTTCTTCCTGCTGCCTGTATGGAAACAACAAACAATGCTGATTTTTTCAAATCTATTGTAGAACATGCTACTCATTTTGAAGCGATTTTGGCTACGGCCAATGAAAAAGAAAGCAGACTAAAATTTGTTGCTCAATTTGAAAATGGGATAGCGAGCGTTGGATTACAATTCATCCCAAAAGACCATCCTTTTTATAACTTGGAAGGAAAAGATAATATCGTATTGTTCTTCACAGACCGTTATGTAGACCAACCCTTATTGATTAAAGGTGCTGGCGCCGGTGCTGAGGTTACCGCTTCTGGAATTTTTGCCGATGTCATTCGAATTGGAAACATTTAAAAAAAAGTTTAATGGTTAATGTTTCAAAGTAGGATCAAATAGTATCCTGACTTAAACCTGAAACTAAGAGCCTAAAACCTGAAAGTAAAAAAAATGAATGAAATAAAAATATTTTGCCCAGCCACAATTGCTAATTTATCCTGTGGATTTGATGTACTCGGTCTTTGCTTGGACAATGTAGGGGACGAAATGATCATCAGAAAATCAGATCAAAAAGGGATTCGCATCACTAAAGTTGTCGGGGCTGATCTGCCGCTCGAAACGGAAAGAAACGTGGCGGGTGTTGCCGGTCTGGCTTTACTTGCTGCGGTTGAAACGGATTTTGGTTTTGATATCGAAATCTATAAAAACATAAAAGCCGGTAGCGGAATCGGGAGTAGTGCCGCCAGTGCAGCAGGAGCGGTTTATGGAATCAATGCCTTATTAGGATCCCCATTTGAAACCAAAGATTTAGTGCAATTTGCCATGCAAGGCGAAAAATTAGCGTGTGGCAATGCCCATGCTGACAATGTAGCTCCTGCACTTTTGGGTGGATTTACCTTAGTGAGAAGCTACAGCCCGTTAGATATTATAAAAATAGAAAGTCCTTCAGAATTATATGCCACGGTAGTTCATCCACAGATTGAACTAAAAACATCAGATGCACGTTCCGTATTGAAGCAAACGGTTTCTCTCAAGAGCGCAATTATGCAATGGGGGAATGTGGGCGGACTAATAGCAGGATTATATACCCAAGATTACGACTTGATAGGGCGTTCCCTTCATGATGAAATCGTGGAGCCTTTGCGCTCTGTGCTGATACCTGGTTTTGATCTAATCAAAAAAACAGCATTGGAAAACGGTGCCTTAGGTTCGGGAATATCAGGGTCTGGGCCTTCTATTTTTGCTTTAAGCAAAGGAAAAGACACCGCCGACAAAGTGGCAAAAGCCATGAGTGTAGTCTACGACGAAATGAAGTTACCCTATGAAATTCATGTTTCTAAAGTAAATCCTACTGGAATGAGAATTTTATAGTTCCTAGTCAAAGTCGAAAATAAAATAGTAAAACAATAGCCACTTATTCACAGACTTTTTAAAAGAAGTTTAAAACCATGAAGCCGTGGCAAAATATTTAAGAAAATAAAAGTTACAATGAAATACTACAGTTTAAACCATAACGCTCCAGAAGTTTCCTTTAAAGAAGCGCTAATACAAGGATTAGCGCCTGATAAAGGATTGTATTTTCCAGAAACTATATCCCCTTTATCTTCTGATTTTTTTAATACTATAGAAAATTTAAGCAACGAAGAAATCGCTTTTGAAGCGATCAAACAATTTATTGGAGATGAAATTCCCGCTGCCGTACTGAAGGAAATTATTGCCGATACACTGTGCTTTGATTTTCCAGTTGTCGAAGTGGAAAAAGGTATTTATTCCCTTGAATTATTCCATGGCCCTACAATGGCTTTTAAAGACGTAGGAGCTCGTTTCATGTCACGTTGTTTAGCCTATTTCAATAAAGACGAAATAGACTGTAAAAACACAGTTCTTGTCGCTACTTCTGGAGATACCGGTGGTGCTGTCGCCAGTGGATTTCTGGGAGTTGCGGGAGTAGAAGTAATCATTCTCTACCCATCAGGAAAAGTGAGCACTATTCAAGAGAAACAATTGACTACTCTAGGGCAGAATATTAAAGCGCTGGAGGTAGATGGTGTTTTTGATGACTGTCAAGACATGGTTAAAAAAGCATTCCTAGACGAAAGTTTAAAACATCACAATCTGACTTCGGCGAATTCTATCAATATTGCGCGCTGGTTGCCACAAATGTTCTATTTTTTCTTTGCTTACAAGGAACTAAAAAAAGAAAACAAGGAATTGGTATTCTCTTGTCCAAGTGGGAATTTCGGAAATATCTGTGCCGGGATCATGGCTAAAAAGCTGGGCTTGCCCCTGCTTCACTTTGTAGCTTCCACCAATATAAATGATACGGTGCCTCGATTTTTAGCCAATGGAGTTTACGACCCTAAACCATCAAAAGTAACGATCTCAAATGCCATGGATGTTGGCAATCCTAGTAACTTCATTCGAATTCAGGAAATGTATCATAACGATTTGGAACAATTTAAAAAGGACTTTTCTTCTTATACTTTCACAGATGACGAAACAACTGAGGCCATGAAAGTTATTTATAGCACTAGCGGATATATTGCAGAACCACACGGCGCGATAGGTTATTTAGGATTAAAAAAAGAGTTGCTAAGTTATCCCAATGCTATTGGGATTTTCTTAGAAACGGCACATCCTATTAAATTTTTAGATGTCGTGGAACCAACTTTAAACGTAAAGCTACCAATTCCAGCACAAATAGAAAGCGTGATCGACAAAGAAAAAGTAAGTACTAAAATTAAGACGTACGCAGAGTTTAAAGCGTTTTTAGGGTAATTCTTAAAATACCCATCAGTATACAAACGACTGGGAAGCGATTCTCAGTCGTTTTTTTATGGACAATCGATTGATAACTTGGGAATTAATCATCCGTGCTATCGGGGCAATTCCTAATAATCATATTAAAAACCATAAAATACTGTAAAATAGTGAATTAAATCAAAATAAACCTTCGATTTAGTTTTGAGTTTTATTTATCTTTAGTTACAAAATCGAGTAAAATGTAGCACTTGTCAGATCTTATCATTTTCGTTTTAGACCTACTTTTAGTTTTAAAATATAAATTTTAAATACCGAGTATCATGGCAAAAAATTACAAAAAAGGAACATTGCTTGTGTTAATCATAGGGATTTTGGCAGTTGCAACCACAGACACCCAAAGTCAGTCTTGAATGGCTCCTTTTACGCAACAAAAATTAGTTAATACCTTGCTTACTCCATCGCTAATAGAGCCCACGACTCCTAATGAAACCCATTACAAGACAAGCATGACCCAGTTCACGCAGGATTTGGGTTTAAGAGCTAGTTTTGGTAATCTAATTTTCACAAATGTATGGAGATAACGGCAGTTATCCCGACCCC
>JBLIKD010000102.1:0-5782 GCA_047636275.1 Flavobacterium sp.
TACTTATAGTGTCCGCTCCTTAGATTAGGCTGTAATATAGAATCAAAATTAAATTCACCTATGAATTCAAAATACCAAAAAGAAATCGCAAATGATGTCGTCCATCATTTAGAATATAATGCAGAGAGATCACATTTAATCATTCCGGAATATGGTCGGCATTTGCAAAAACTGATTGAGCAAGCAATAGCTATTAGTGATATTGAAGAGCGAAACAAAGCAGCAAAGTATATCATTCAAGTGATGGGTAGTCTAAATCCTCATCTGCGAGACGTGCTGGATTTTCAACACAAATTGTGGGATCAGCTATTTATTATGTCTGACTTTAAGTTGGATGTCGAGTCACCATATCCAATACCGTCACGGGAAGTGTTGCAACTGAAGCCCGATATTTTAGGGTATCCTCAGAATTTTCCAAAATACCGATATTATGGTAATAACATTAAGTACATGATTGATGTTGCCAATAAGTGGGATGAAGGTGATATGAAAAATGCACTCGTTAAAGTGATCGCAAATCATATGAAAAAGTCCTATTTAAGTTGGAACAAAGACACCGTTAAAGATGACGTGATCTTTGAGCATCTCTTCGAGCTTTCAGAGGGTAAATTAAACCTAACGCAAGGTAATGAAGAGCTGATCAATACAACGGATTTATTGCGAACAAACAAACGAATATCCAATAAAATACTACCAGTTGGGCAACCGAAAATTCAAAGTAATAAAAACGTGAAAACTAGTAAATCAAAAACGTATACAAAAAATAAATAATAATTAGAAATTGTGATGCATTTAGAAGATGTGCGTTGGGGATTTAATTTCCAAGTATTTCTGTACTATTTTAAATGATTTAAATAAATCTTACTACAACCATATGGGAATCTTTAAAATAGAAGGGGGCATCCGTCTAAAAGGAGAAATTACTCCACAGGGAGCAAAAAATGAAGCATTACAGATTTTATGTGCTGTTCTTTTAACTCCAGAAAAAGTTATAATCAACAATATCCCTGATATTATTGATATAAATAAGTTAATTGCACTTTTAGAAAACTTGGGTGTTAATATTCAGAAAAATGGTCCGGGTTCTTATACTTTTCAGGCTAATGACGTAAATCTAGGTTACTTAGAAACGGAAGCTTTTAAGAAAGAAGGAGGGGCATTACGTGGTTCTATTATGATTGTCGGCCCACTTTTAGCCCGCTTTGGAAAGGGATATATTCCAAAACCAGGTGGTGATAAAATAGGAAGAAGAAGATTAGACACACACTTTGAAGGATTTATCAATCTAGGTGCCAAATTTCGTTATAATAAAGAAGATCATTTTTATGGAGTTGAGGCTCCTAAAGGATTGATAGGAGCTGAAATGCTGTTGGATGAAGCGTCTGTAACGGGGACAGCTAATATTGTTATGGCAGCTGTTTTAGCAAAAGGAAAAACAACTGTTTATAACGCTGCCTGTGAGCCTTATTTGCAGCAGTTGTGTAAAATGTTGAACTCCATGGGTGCTAATATCACTGGCGTTGGTTCTAATTTGTTAGTGATTGAAGGAGTTAAAGGTCTTGGCGGATGTGAGCATAGGATTTTACCTGATATGATTGAAATTGGGAGTTGGATTGGATTAGCAGCGATGACCAGAAGTGAAATTACCATAAAAGATGTCAGTTGGGATAATCTGGGCGTTATTCCAAGTACCTTTAGAAAAATTGGAATTACATTAGAACGTAGGGGAGATGATATTTATATCCCTTCGCATGAAGATGGGTACGAAATTAAAACAGATATTGACGGTTCAATTCTTACCATTGCAGATGCTCCGTGGCCAGGATTTACGCCTGATTTATTGAGTATCGTTTTAGTGGTGGCAACACAAGCAAAAGGCGATGTTTTAATACACCAAAAAATGTTTGAAAGTCGATTGTTCTTTGTCGATAAATTAATCGATATGGGAGCAAAAATAATGCTATGTGATCCACATAGAGCGGTTGTTATGGGACATGATTTTCAATCACAATTGAAGGCGACTACGATGTCTTCACCAGACATTCGAGCGGGTATTTCTTTACTAATTGCTGCGTTGTCAGCTAAAGGAACAAGTACCATACAAAACATTGAACAAATTGATCGTGGATATGAAAGAATTGACGAGCGACTAAGAGCTATTGGAGCTAATATTGTTCGTGTTGGGTAAAAAAATATAACAACGAGTAATGACGAATGAAGAAACTGCTGTAAAAGCTACTTATTTTAGTATAATTGGAAATGCCTGCTTAGCCCTTATCAAGGGGATGGCAGGCTTTTTTGGTAATTCATATGCGCTGATTGCCGATGCGATTGAGTCCACTACAGATATTTTTGCTTCTTTTTTAGTGTTGTTTGGAATCAAATACTCTAATAGGCCGGCAGATAAAAATCACCCCTACGGACACGGTCGTGCAGAACCATTGATTACATTTATAGTGGTTGGTTTTCTAATCACATCGTCCATTATTATTGCTTATGCAAGCATTTTAAATATTAGAATAGCTCATGATTTACCTAAACCTTGGACTCTTCTTGTTTTAGGGGCAATAATTATTTGGAAAGAATATTCTTTTCGGTTAGTGATGAGAAGAAGTGTAGAAACGAATAGTTCATCATTAAAAGCAGATGCATGGCATCATAGGAGTGATGCAATTACATCTGTTGCAGCTTTTATTGGAATTTCTGTAGCTCTATTGTTAGGAAAAGGATACGAGTCTGCGGATGATTGGGCAGCACTATTTGCTTCAGGATTTATCCTGTATAATGCTTATCTTATTTTTAGACCGGCACTTGGTGAAATAATGGATGAACATGTCTATGATGATTTAATTGAAAAGATTAGAGCAACATCAAATCAAGTGCAAGGAATTATTGATACTGAAAAATGTTTCATCCGTAAGGCGGGGATGAGATATCACGTGGACTTGCATGCAATCGTCAATGCAACGATAACCGTCAAAGAAGGACACGATTTAGCACATAAATTAAAGGACAGATTGCAAAAAGAACTTCCTGAGTTGGGACATGTGTTGATACATGTGGAGCCAAATGATTAGATTGTAATCCATTAAAATTAAAAAGACACCGAAATTATTTTCTGTTGCTTTTTTAATTCGCCACGATTTTATCACATCGAAGGCAGCCGAGATGCAATACTAATTCTAGACTGCGCTAGACACGACAATAATACTTAATTATGTAAATTGTTTTTTACTCCAATATATCCAAAAATTTAAGTCCAAAAACTACACCTTCACGTTGAAAACCATACTGGTAAGAACGAACATAATCCACACGAAGCATTTTAAATTTACCAAAACCTAAGTTATCCAATCCAACTGTGACTTCAGTATAAGGTTTGTTATTGGACGTAGACAGCGCATGGGCTCCTAGTATCAAAGTTGATTTTAGTTTGTTTAACAATGGTATTTTATTCATAATGTATCCTTTGTCGTCGTATTCCGTATGTGCTTCAAAATAGCTATCATTCGTGCTGTTTGAGTAATACGGCAATAAATTAAATACATTCAAATAACGCGCTGTTTGTCCAATGTGGGTTTGATTGCCATTAAAATGTTTGTAATCTACAAAAGCAATATTATCCGCATTCAAAAACTTCCCTGCTTTTAGATTCAACCCTAATATTCCTTTATTTCCCAATGTCATATCATATGTTAATCGGGTATTGAAATGGTCAAACTCATACTTCTTTTCGTTGGCCGCAATTGCTTTTTCATAGCCTAAATAAAGAGTTGGATATTTTTCATTTCGGATGTTAAATTTCCCATTGGGACGGGAGGAATATTTATTTCCAAAATTGGTTTTTGCAACCAAATTAATTTTTGTCAAATGATGTTTTTCAAAAGCCGGACTAGTAAAATCATTTGGTGCCAACGGATTATTCGAACTGTATAAATCGTCTTTGCTAAACGAAGAAAAATCAGTATTGTTAAATAATGGTTTGCGTTGCTGGTATTCTATCTTTCCAGTTAGATTCACCCCATTCGCAATATTTTGGCTGTAGCCAATTGCGGCGGATTCTTGATTATACAGCTTCATAAAGTTGTTCTTGAAGACCAAGGAACTTATCGTATTTATCGTTTCGCTGATAGGTTCGTTTGGATTAAATTGCTTTACGGAACTGCCTCCTGTCATATATAGCGTGGCATAGTTCTGATTGTTGAACCTATGGATAAATTGCCCAGTAACACGCATACGATCTTCAGCGATACCATAATTGAGCTTTGTACTTATGGAAGTGTATATTCCTTTACTTTCCTGATGTTTCCAGTTGGTATATCGAAATCCCGAATCAAAATTATACCCTTGAACCGTATTAAAACTGAGCGAACCAAGATTTAATAATCCCTCGTAACTAAAACTGTGTTTTTCAGTACTATTCTTATGGGTGTAACCCGTAAGTAGCTTTAAGAGTTTGAATTTGTTCTCTTTTGTATCTATTGAATCTAGGTATTTTTCGGAATTTCGGACTTTATAAATACTGTCTTTTTTAATATAGTCCGTACGTTCTTCAATTGTTAATGGAAAAGGTCTGTTGGTATTCCAGAATAAGCTGTCTTTTTTATTGGCATTTATTTCGATGCGCGTAATTTCATTCGTAAATGTTTTCGGAGCAAAAGAATCGATGAATTCATAATTACTATACACATAATTATATTTTCCGGTAAATTTTATGCCAAAGGCGCCTGCTTTGATTTCGAGACTTTGGGTGTTTTTTGCCCAAATTTTATTGCTGTTGTTGTAGCTAAAATTTTGTTTTAAGGTCATCACATCGAGAAATTCTTCTTTCATTCTGTAGCCTTTTATATCTAAGTCAACGGCGTAAATTGCCCAAGAATCTTCCACTATATAAATGTATCCTTCAAAAACGGGTTCGCTGTCTCGCTTTGCAATCACTTGTATTTTGTTAATCATGTTTTTATTTTCGTCAATAAACGAGCTTTCTAACTTATAATTATAGTAGTTAAAAGCGTTATTTGCAATGGGAGAAATCAGTTGGACACCAAAATCGATGGTATTGTCATAAAAGTCATAGAACGAAGATCTGGCTGTATTGTAGCTGTAGCCATTGCTGCTGCCACTTACTTTTGAGGCAGTGACGACTTCTTTTAATTTATTGGGTTTTTCAAATGTTATTTTCGAAAAGGTTTCAGACAATGAAATAATCCCGGTTCCGGTAGAATCCAAAGCACCATCCAAGTCACCAATTTTTTGTCCTAATATTTTTTTAGGGGCATTTTTTAGTTTAAAAATTCCTTTTGAATAAAAGTCAGCAGTGAAGCGATTCGTTTTTTTTGTGTTTTGTTTCTTGCTGTCAATCGCACTTTTAATAATCGCTAAGGCCGGATTGTTTTTTTTGTTGATGAGTACTTCGTTCAAGGAGAACGTTTCTTCGACCATTGTGACATTCAACAAATAAGGCAATTTATCGGTTTGTATAGCAACTTTTTGAGTTTTAAAACCTAAAAACTGAAAAATAACGGATTGTTTTTCTTTGTTATTTAAGTTGAACTTGTAATTTCCTTGTTCGTTTGAAGTGGTCCCATTATAAGTGTCCTCTTGAAAAATAGTAACAAAAGGCAAGGGATTTCCTATTTCGTCTGTAACAGTTCCGTTTATTTGTGCATTGCTAAAAAATGAAACTAAGAAAAGCAGTAGTAAGTAGTGTTTTTTCATGAAAGTTTTTTCTGTCACAAAAATAGAAGAAGTTTGAAAAGCGCGTATTAATTATTTGTTAAAG
>JBLIKD010000103.1:0-5778 GCA_047636275.1 Flavobacterium sp.
CTGCCTTGTTTAAGGCCTCTTGAATTCCGCCTGCATTTTTTCCTCCTGCAGTAGCAAAGAAGGGTTGACCTCCTCCTCCTCCTTGTATGTACTTTCCTAATTCACGAACTACTTGTCCTGCATTTAATTTTTTATCCGCAACTAATTCTTTAGAAATGTAGCAACTTAGCATTGGTTTTCCTTCATCGACTGTAGCCAAAACTAAAAACATATTAGTCCCTAAGTTCCCTAGATCATAGGCCAAATCTTTAGCTCCTTCCGCGTTAAGGTCTACCTGCACTGCTAGAAACTGCACCCCATTTATTTCTTGAATTTGTTGTGTCAATTCTGTTTTTAATCCTTTTGCTTTATCTCTTATTAATTGCTCTACCTGCTTTTTTAATTTTGCATTCTCTTCTTGTACTGACACTACTGATTTAATAACATCTTGCGGGTTTTTCAAAACGAGCTTAATCTCATTCAATGCCTTTTCCTGGGAAGCAAAAAACCCTTTGACGGCATCACCAGTAATCGCTTCGATACGTCGAATCCCTGCAGCAACAGCTCCTTCCGAAACGATTTTAAAATACCAGATTTCGCCTGTATTCTTCACGTGAATTCCTCCACAAAGCTCCATGCTTTCGCCAAATTTAATCGCGCGAACAGAATCGCCGTATTTCTCACCAAACAAAGCCATTGCACCTTCTTCTACCGCCTGTGCGAAAGGAATGTCTCTACGCTCTATTAATGGCAATTGCTCCTGAATTCTAGCATTAACAAAGTCTTCTACCTGATGTAATTCTTCATCAGTCACTTTTGCAAAATGAGAAAAATCAAAACGCAAATGGTTCGGACTTACTAACGACCCCTTTTGTTCCACATGTGTTCCCAATATGCTTCTCAACGCCTGATGCATCAAGTGCGTCGCAGAGTGATTTTTTGTAGTATCTAATCTTAGTTTGCTTTCCACTTTAGCTACAAAAATACCGTTTACATTATCCGGTAATTTTTTAGTAAAATGCAGAATTAAATTATTCTCTTTTTTAGTATCTATAATTTGGATGGTCTCATTTGCCGAAACTAAAACTCCTTTGTCTCCCACTTGTCCTCCGCCTTCCGGATAAAATGGTGTATTGTCTAAAACGATTTGGTACATAACACCCTCTTTTTTAGAGTCCACTTTACGAATTCTTGTTATTTTTGCTTGGCTTTCTATTTGATCATAACCTACGAAAGTCTCCGTATTTCCCTCTACTAAAATCTTCCAGTCATCCGTTGAAACTTCAGAAGCTGCGCGTGAACGTGTTTTTTGTTCTAGCATCGCCTTATCAAAACCAGCTTCGTCCAGACTAAACCCTCTTTCTCTAAGAATTAAAGCCGTTAAATCGATAGGGAAACCAAAAGTATCGTACAATTCAAATGCTTTTGCTCCTGGCACTTCTTTTCCTTGATTGGTTGCAATTACGTTATCTAACAACTGTAGCCCTTGATCCAGTGTACGTAAAAAAGAAGTTTCTTCTTCCCGAATTACATTTGTCACCAAACCTTGTTGTTTTTTAATTTCAGGGAAAAACTCACCCATTTGATCGGCTAAAACAGCTACCAATTGATAGATAAAAGGTTCTTTTGTATTCAAAAAAGTAAATCCGTAACGTATTGCACGGCGCAAAATACGCCGAATCACATATCCAGCTCCTGTATTAGAAGGTAATTGTCCGTCGGCAATAGCAAAGGCTACAGCACGTACGTGATCGACAATCACACGAATCGCAATATTGGTTTTATTTTGTTCTTCAGACTCTTCACTGTCATTCAGAATGATAGAGTTAGGTGTATATTTCAATCCTGTAATTTCCTCCACTTTTTGAATGAGTGGTGTAAACACATCCGTATCGTAGTTTGAAGTAGTGTTTTGCATTGCCATACACAGACGCTCAAATCCCATTCCAGTATCCACGTGTTGTGCTGGTAATTTTTCAAGGGAACCATCCGCTTTACGATTAAACTCCATAAATACGTTATTCCATATTTCAACTACCTGCGGATGATCAGCATTGACTAAACTTTTACCTGAAACTGCCGCTCTTTCTTCATCAGTACGCAGATCGATATGAATTTCTGAACAAGGTCCGCAAGGTCCTTGGTCTCCCATTTCCCAAAAATTATCTTTTTTGTTTCCAAGAACGATTCGATCTTCAGGAACGAATTGTTTCCAAATATCAAAAGCTTCTTGATCAAAAGGTACATTCTCTGCTTTGTTTCCCTCAAAAACAGAAACATATAAACGGTCTTTCTCTAATTTTAAAACTTCTGTTAGGAATTCCCAAGCCCAAGGTAAAGCTTCTTTCTTAAAATAATCACCAAAAGACCAGTTTCCTAGCATTTCAAACATGGTATGATGATAAGTATCAAAACCTACATCTTCTAAATCATTATGTTTTCCTGAAACACGAAGGCATTTTTGAGTGTCCGCAATTCTATTACTTTTTGGAGTAGCATTTCCCAAAAAATATTCCTTAAATTGTGCCATTCCTGAGTTATTAAACATCAGCGTGGGATCATCTTTAAGGACTATGGGTGCTGAAGGAACAATTAAATGTCCTTTGCTTTCAAAAAAGTCCAAAAATTGCTTACGTACGTCTTGTGATTTCATATTTTTAATTAGAAAATTAGTCAATATAATAATTAGATAACGTGGAAACATGAAAATTCGCGAACCTTCTGATTAACTACTTATCTAATTATCTAATTTATTTTGCCACAGATAATAGTGGAAAGCTTCAAGATTTAGTACTCTGTTTTTCTTGAAACGGCAGAGCGACCTGAGTAGTCTTCCGCAAGTTGATTAGAAAAAACGAGAACTAAACGAGAACTTGCAACGAATAGCTGGAATAGGCACATTATGTTATTTATTATTAAAAAAATGCAGGAACAAATGAAACATTTATTAGATTTGTTGTACTCGCATTTTACAGATGCAAAAATAGGGTATTTTAAAATATGGCGAAAGTAAAATATTATTACGATTCGGAAAATCTGGCGTATCGCAAAATAAAGATAAAAAAAAGAAATAAATTTGGTTTTGTTATCCTGTTTTTGATGGCATCGGCATTGTTTGGCTCTCTTATATTTGTAGTATTATTAAACACTCCCTACTTTGACACTCCTAAAGACCGCCTATTGATTCGGGAAATTGACAATTTAAAATTAAATTATGCTGTTTTAAATAAAAAAATGAATCAGCTTGAAAATGTGATTGAAGCTATCGAAGATAGAGATAACAATTTATACCGCACCTATTTTAACACCTCTCCAATATCAAAAGAAGAACGTAAGTCTGGACTAAGCGGCACAAATCGCTATGCCGACCTGCAGGGATATAACAATACGCAGCTGGTACTCAACACCACAAAAAGAGTAGATGTTCTTACCAAAGAATTAGTTATACAATCAAAATCGCTAGATTACATTCTGAAACTGGCAAAAGAGAAAAATAAATTACTGTCTGCCATTCCTGCCATTCAACCTGTCAGGAACGAAAATTTAAAACGCATGGCTTCTGGTTTTGGATACCGTACAGATCCATTTACTAAAGCCCGTAAAATGCACGAAGGGATGGACTTTACTGCAAAAATAGGCACCCCAATTTTTGCAACTGGCGATGGTATTGTATCGCAAGCAGACAATAGGGCTTCCGGATATGGGAATCATATCGTTATTAGGCATGGTTATGGATACGAGAGTTTATATGGCCATTTGAGCAAATACAATTGCAAAGCGGGCCAAAAAGTAAAACGGGGAGACATAATAGGTTATGTAGGAAGCACGGGGAGATCTGAAGGCCCTCATTTACATTATGAAGTGCACAAAGACGGTAAAGTAGTTAATCCGCTCAATTTCTATTATGGAAACATTTCAGCAGTAGAATATGTTGCCATTTCAAAGTTAGCAAACCAAGAAAATCAATCATTAGACTAATGCACATAGAACTACAACCCGATAAAAGATATTACAGCATCGGCGAAATTGCTAAAGCTTTTGATGTAAACGCTTCCCTTATCCGTTTTTGGGACAGTGAATTTGACATTCTTAAGCCAAAGAAAAACGCTAAGGGAAACAGGATGTTTACTCCTGAAGATATCAAAAATTTGCAACTTATTTATCATCTGGTAAAAGAGAGAGGATTTACATTAGAAGGAGCAAAAATCCATTTGAAAGAAGGGCAAAAAAGGACGTTGGATAAATTTGAAATTATCCGAAAATTAGAAACAATTAGAACACAGCTTACAAATATTAAAAACCAATTGTAAATTGGTGATTTCAGATTATGAATACTAAACTTTAAATTAAATAGAAAAATGAATTTTAAAAAATTTTTACCATGGATTATTGCGGCCGTAGTTATCATCGGTGGGTACAGTTATGTTAAAGGAATAAATAATAATGCTGTTGGGTATGAGCAGGGAATTAATGAAGCTTGGGGTAATGTCCAAACTTCCTACCAAAGAAGAAATGACTTAATCGGAAACTTAGTAAACACCGTAAAAGGGGCGGCTGACTTTGAAAAAAGTACATTGACTGCCGTTATTGAAGCGCGTGCTAAAGCCACTTCGGTAACAATTGACCCTACAAATATCAGTCCAGCGCAATTAGCAGAATTTAATAAAGCACAAAGCGGCGTGAGCAGCTCCTTATCCAAATTACTGGTTAGCGTGGAACGTTACCCAGAGTTAAAAGCAAACCAAAATTTCTTGAAATTACAAGATGAGTTAGCAAGTACAGAAAATCAAATCCTTACAGCCAGAACGCGTTTTAACGAAACCGTAAGACCCTACAATAATCATATCAAAATTTTTCCGAACTCCGTTTTTGCTGGTCTGTTTGGATTTAAAGAAAAACCATACTTCGAAGCTGTAGCAGGTGCTGAAACACCAGTTGAAGTACAATTTTAAATACAATACTTTTCAGGCTTAGTGAACGGCATAAAAGATTGAAATTCTTATTAAAAAAATGAGTTCTATTTATGGATTTAGAGCGTTAAGAACTAACGAAGCTATCTTTATCAATTATTCTAATTTTAAAAGTCTATGTCGTTCATTAATCTTCTGATAAAAACACAATAAACAAAAAACAAACTTATGTCAAAAACAGAAGCTTTTTTAACCCAAGAAGAAGAACAACAAATTGTTGATGCTATTTGCGTGGCCGAAAAAAATACCTCTGGAGAGATTAGGGTTCATTTAGAAAAAACAACACAATTAGACACATATGATCGTGCTCTCGAAGTTTTTCATGAATTGAAAATGGACGAAACAGAACTAAAAAATGGAGTGCTAATTTACCTTGCTGTAAAAGATCAAACATTTGTGATTTGCGGGGATCAAGGGATTAATGATGTCGTTGCGAACGACTTTTGGGACAGTACCAAAGACGCTATGCTGGCTCATTTTAAAACCGGCAATTTCAAGCAAGGACTTATTGATGGCATTATCATAGCTGGACAACAATTAAAACAACATTTTCCTTGGTCAGAAGATGATACGAATGAATTATCAAACGAAATATCTAAAGGAGAATGATTTTACAAAAAAAGAATACACTAATTTTTTTAAACCTACTTGTCTTTTTATTTATCACGCAAATAGGTTTCGCACAATTTACAATACCTGAAAAGCCAGGTTTAGCTACTTCAGTTTATGATTACGCTAATGTTCTTAGTTCAACCGAAAAACTTCAATTAGAAGAAAAATTAATCCAATATTCTGATTCTACTACCACACAAATAGTGGTTATTACAAT
>JBLIKD010000104.1:0-5765 GCA_047636275.1 Flavobacterium sp.
CAAATATATTCGCCTGTTGTAGCTATCTCCGTAAACGTAAATTTGATATTGGAGCTATTCGTTATAAATATCGTAGCGTTAGACACCACAGGGATCACCGTTTTAAAATAGCCTGTTGTAGTCGTTAACTTTATGCGTTGCACTCTGCCTGAAGTTCCCTTAAGCCAGTTTATAGAGGCTTCTATTACTAGTTTTGGTGGTCCGGTATTTAAATTTACATCAATAACTTCCTCACAGCTAACGAATAGAAAGGACAGTAAGAGAACCGTAATTTGAATTGTTTTTTTCATATTATTAGTTTTAATTTCCATTTTAGGACTTAAAATTTAAAATTGTAGCTGACTGCGGGAACTATTCCGAAGATAGAGGTTTTTACTGCCTCATTATTTCCTGAATCTGCATTTTGCCTAAAGTTAATGGAAGCTGCGTTTTTCCTGTTGTATAGATTGTAAACACTGAAAACCCATTCTCCTTTCCAGTTTCTATCTTTGTTTTTTCGCGGCGTCAAGGTTGCAGAAATATCAAGATGATGGTAGGTGGGAAGTCGGTTTTCATTTCGTAATCCATAACTCGGAACGTTAATTCCTAGGTACTCATATTGGCCGTTTGGAAAGCTTGTAGGTTGTCCTGTTTGCAATGCAAAGTTAGCTCCAAAAGACCATTTCTCATTTAGGTTATACGAACCAGTAACAGCAACGTTGTGCAGTTTGTCGAAATTTGAATTGTACCAGTTGCCGCTGTTTATTCCTGATTCTGCTGCAGTGCGTCCTGGGGTTTGTTGCTCTGATTTTGATAAGGTATATGAAATCCATCCGTTTAGTTTTCCTTTATTTTTGCGAAGCATAACTTCTAATCCGTACGATCTTAACTGTCCATTTAAAACAATTTGTTCGATGGCTTTATTGGCGATTAAATCAGCACCGTCAATATAATCCAATCTGTTTTTTACTTTTTTGTAATAGGTTTCTACTTCGAGGGAGTAGCTGTCATTTTTGAAATTCCTAAAATAACCTAAGGCTACTTGGTCTGCAATTTGTGGTTTTACAAAATTATCACTTGGTAGCCATACGTCTAGTGGAGTAGGAGATGATGTATTGGAGATTAATTGCAAATACTGAGTCATTCTGTTATAACTTGCTTTTATCGATTGCGCATCGCTTAACTGATAGGAAGCTGAGAACCGTGGTTCCAGATTGTTGTAACTTTGAATAACTTCATTCTTATCATAGAATTTGTTCCCTATAGGTTTTGCCTTTTCGTAAATTTGTAAGTCTGTGTTGAAGGTTACAGGACTATCATTTTCATAAATGTTTACCGTTGAACGTCCTAAGCGATAGAACATGCTGTATCTTAATCCATAGGTAAGGGAAAGTCTTTTTGAAACTTCTTGGGTTGCGCTCATATATAAAGCGGGTTCAAAAGCATATTTTTTATCCAATTGATCGAAATTGATACCTGATTCGCTATTGGAAGGTCTTATAGTTCCGGGATTAAACTCATAGTAAATAGCATTTACGCCATAGTTTAATTTAAATTTATCAGAGATGTAATTTTTGAAATCATATTTGATATTGTAGTTTTTAATACCGGAATTCCATTTAAAACCAACAAAATCTAAATCTAATCCATAGTAATAGTCACTGTAGATAAGAGAGAGATTTGAAAATAATTTGTCTGAGAAAAGATGATTCCACCTTAGATTTAAAGTAGAATTACCATAAATATTGATGAAGCTCTTGTTCAATGAGAAGACATCTCTACCGAAATATCCCGATAGAAATAAACTGTTGTTTCGGTCTAATTTGTAGCTCAGTTTTGCGTTTAAATCATAAAAATAGACGGAATTATTTTTTTGCTCTTCAGAAAGTTTTAAAAATAAATGGCCATAAGAGCTACGACCTCCTATCAGGAACGAACCTTTGTCTTTTACTAATGGACCTTCTAGTAGTAGTCTACTGGAAATTAGTCCTATACCTCCGTTCATATGGAATCCTTTGCTGCTCCCATCTTTTTGGTAAATGTCTAAAACAGAAGAAACGCGACCTCCAAAATTAGCGGGTATACCTCCTTTGTACAGTTTTAAGTCCTTTATAGCATCGGGGTTAAAAACGGAGAAAAAACCAAAAACATGAGAGGAGTTAAATATGGTCGCTTCATCTAACAGAATCAGATTTTGATCAGCACCACCGCCACGAACGTTGAAGCCAGAAGCTCCTTCGCCTGCATTTGTTACTCCGGGAAGTAGTAAAAGTGATTTGATAACATCTACCTCACCTAGCACAACAGGCATTCTTTTTATTGCAGAAATGGAAAGCTTATTGAGGCTCATTTCCGGCGAACGAATAGCACTGCGAGGGTTAATATTTGTAATGAGTACTTCCTCAAGTACTTCACCGCTCTCGGAGAGGCTAAAGTTCACTTTTTTATCTTCAGATAATTCTATTTTTTCAGATACAGTTTGAAAACCAATATAGCTTACTAAAAAAGTATAATTAGCTTTAGGTAGTGTTATGGAATAAAAACCATACTCGTTTGTCTTAGTGATTGACTTGGTTTCAGCAATATAAACATTCACACCAATTAGTGTTTCGTTAGTTTTTATATCGGTAATCGTACCGCTAACTGTAAATTTATCTTGGGAATAGCAGGAAGCTGTAAATAGGAATCCAACAATTAAGATGATAATTTTCTTGAAAAACATACTTTATATTTAGATTTGCAAATTTGGTGTAACCTTGAACAGAATGATATTAAACATATGTTAAAATAAAATAAAAAAAAGAGACAACCATTTCTGGTTGTCTCTTAAGGCCTGATAATTAAGGCAAATTAATTAAGATATTTCAGCAAGAATAGCATTAAATGTTGCGCTAGGTCGCATTGCTTTGCTTGTCAATTCGAAGTTGGGTTGGTAATAACCACCAATCTCTTGAGATTTTCCTTGCGTTCCAATTAATTCTGAATTAATTGTTGCTTCGTTCTCTTCCAGTTCTTTTGCAATAGGAGCAAATATAGCTTGCAATCCCTTATCTTTAGTTTGAGCTGCCAAAGCTTCTGCCCAGTACATGGCTAGATAGAAATGAGAACCGCGGTTGTCTATTTGTCCAATTCTACGAGCTGGAGATTTATCGTTTTGTAAAAACTTATCTGTAGCTTGATCTAATGCTCCCGCCAGAACTAATGCTTTTGGATTATTATAAACAGAATCCAAATGTTCCAATGAAACCGCCAAAGCTAAGAATTCTCCAAGGGAGTCCCAACGTAAGTACCCTTCATGAGTGAATTGTTCAACGTGTTTAGGAGCAGATCCACCAGCACCGGTTTCAAATAAACCTCCACCTTGCATTAATGGAACGATGGATAACATCTTAGCTGAAGTTCCCAGTTCAAGGATAGGGAATAAATCTGTTAGATAATCACGCAATACGTTTCCAGTGACAGAGATGGTATCTAGTCCATCTTTCGCTCTTTCTAAAGTGAAATTAGTAGCTTCAATTGGATTTAAAATGCGAATGTCTAATTCAGTTGTATCGTGATCTTTTAAGTATTTTGCTACTTTTTCAATTACTTCTCTGTCATGTGCTCTGTTTTCGTCTAACCAGAATATAGTAGGTACGTTTGTAGCACGCGCTCTGTTTACAGCTAGTTTTACCCAGTCTTGAATTGGAGCGTCTTTGGTCTGACACATTCTGAAAATGTCTTTTTCTGCAACAGGCTGTTCCATTAAAACGTTTCCTTCAGTATCTGTAACACGAACAACGCCGTCTGCAGTCATTTGGAACGTCTTGTCATGTGATCCGTATTCTTCTGCCTTTTGTGCCATCAAACCTACATTTGGAACACTTCCCATTGTTGTTGGGTCAAAAGCACCATTCTTTTTACAAAATTCAATAGTGGCCTCATAAACGCCAGAGTAACTGCGATCCGGAATCAACGCGATCGTGTCTTGTAGTTTGTTGTCTGAATTCCACATTTGTCCTGAAGTACGAATCATCGCAGGCATGGAAGCATCTACAATAACATCCGAAGGAACGTGAAGGTTTGTAATTCCTTTATCTGAATTGACCATGGCTAAACCTGGGCCATTTTCAATTGCCTGAGTAATGGCTGCTTCTACTTCAGTTTGTTGAGGATGACCTGCAATTTTTGCATAAACATCACCTAATCCATTTCTAGTATCAATATTCAATTCAGCAAATAATGTGCTGTATTTTTCGAACACAGCTGCAAAGAAAACTTCGACGATAGCGCCAAAAATAATTGGATCTGAGATTTTCATCATTGTTGCTTTCAAGTGTACAGAGAGCAATACGTTTTCTTTTTTAGCCTCTTCAATAGCTTTGGCTACAAAACTTTTTAACGCTTTTAAGCTCATCACTGAGCTATCGATAATTTCTCCTGATTTAAGCGGCGTACTTGCTTTTAAAACAGTGGTATTACCATCTTTTCCAACGAATTCAATTTTTACATCGGTAGCGTCTGTAATCGTGATGGATTTTTCACTTCCGTAAAAATCACCATTTTTCATTGTTTCTACTTTTGTTTTTGAATCAGCAGACCAAGCACCCATCGAATGAGGATGTGCTTTTGCAAAGTTTTTTACAGCTTTAGGTGCTCTACGATCAGAATTTCCTTCACGCAAAACTGGATTTACCGCCGAGCCTAAAACTTTTGAATATTTGGCTTTAATTTCCTTTTCTTCTTGGTTTTTAGGGTCTTCAGGGAAATTAGGTATGTTATAACCATGATCTTGTAATTCAGCGATAGCCTCTTTTAGTTGAGGGACTGATGCAGAAATATTTGGTAATTTAATGATGTTTGCGTGAGGAGAGTTGGCTAGATTTCCAAGTTCAGATAAAGCATCTTCTACTTTTTGGTCTTCATTTAAAAACTCGGGGAAGTTGGATAAAATTCTGGCAGCCAAAGAAATGTCTTTAGTTTCCATTTCAATACCTGCTGTTGCAGTAAATGCTTGGACAATTGGTAAGAAAGAATAAGTAGCCAACAAGGGCGCCTCATCAGTCAAGGTGTAAACAATTTTTGATTTTTGTGTCATTTTTTTATTTTTATAATCGTATCCCTATTAGGTAGGATGTCAAATGTATGTTCTGCTTAAAATTAAGCGAGGCAAATATAAGGAAATCAGACGGAAAAATAGCTTAGGTTTGATATAGAAAAATATGATTTACCAGATCACTTACTTGTAGGCCTGATTTTTTTGTTTTTATCAGTAAAATAAAAGGGTTTAAGAAAAAAAAGCAAAAAAAAAGTCCCTATCTCGATTGCTCGAGATGGGACTTTTATGATAAAGAGATATTTGACTATCTTCTTTTGTCTTTAATTTTAGCTTTTTTACCAGTAAGTTCTCTAAAGTAGAAAATTCTAGCTCTACGAACTGCACCTTTTTTGTTGATTTCAACTTTTTGTAAAGCAGGCAAGTTTACAGGGAAGATACGCTCAACACCTACAGAACCTGACATTTTACGAATAGTAAAAGTTTCGGTGTTACCAGAACCTCTTCTTTGAATAACAACTCCTTTGAAAAACTGTGTTCTAGTTTTTTCACCCTCTTTAATTTCGTAGTACACAGTGATAGTATCACCAGCTCCGAATGCAGGAAACTCTTTTTTTGTTACGAATTCGTCTTTGACGAATTTCATTAAATCTGCCATGATAATTTTAATTATGGTTTTGAATTAGAGCAACATACGCGGACCTCGCCAGAGGTTAGTCTAAAGCGGTCGCGAAGATACGTTATTTGTTTT
>JBLIKD010000105.1:0-5586 GCA_047636275.1 Flavobacterium sp.
AAAAAAACAGTTTCGGCAATTGTATTTAAGATTAGGAATCCTGGTTTTATCTTCCTTTGTTGAGATCTCTTTTTTTAAGAAACGGTGACGACGAAGTCATCGTCAAAAAAGACTACCAGTTGCTTAGTATAAAATGTTTTTCCACTTTCAAAAAGTCGTATCTTTATGATGTAAAATAAAAATGTTATGAATATTGAAGCGTATAAAAATCAGATAATCAAGAAATTGATAGATGTTCAAGATAAAAGGATTCTAAAAAAAATAGATACAATTTTGAGCGGAGATGTTATAGTGGCACGAACTATTGAAGGGAAAAACTTGACTAAATCAGAGTATGTGGAGCATATTGAGTCCTTTGGTGAATCCGTCGCAGATGGATCCAAACCCCATACGTCTGAGGGAGTGATTGATCATATTTTAGGTAAAAAAGAAGAAGGTTAATTTGATTACGAAAAGTGGAGGTGTTTACTTTCTACTATTTTTAATTGCAGGATCAGAGGCTGTGTTCAAAGTACTATTGAATATTAAAATTGCCACAGTGATTAAATCATCGTTATTAGTATGTTTTAAAATCGTAGTCCACTTCAAAAAGTAGCACTTGCGTTTTTTGCTTATCAGAGAAATTATTATCTGAAACAAAAAGTAGCGACTGCTTACCATTGGCTAGTTTTGGACCAAAAGTCAATCCTTCTATATTGTCTATAAAAACTCCTAGGGTATCCATATTTAGGATTAGTTTTTTAGAGGCTGCTGTGAACGTTTGGTGCTGCAAAGAAGCAATATTCTTAACGTCAGTCGCTTTAGAGAAATCACACAAATAGACTTTTATCGTACAAGCTTGTTTTCCCACAGAGTAGGACCGCTCTACGATTAACAATTGGTCTTTTCCATAGTATTGAATAGCAGAAACTCCATTGACGGCAAAACCATCTTTAGGATTTGGTTCCTGTGCGATAGGATCTAATTCATAGGCATATTGCGCCCTGTTTTGTCTGGATTTCACATCAAACGAATATAGGCGTATAAAGCCGCCTTTTGTTAAAGAAGCCTTGCTGTCGTCTTCGTACAATGGCTCTTCAATGTTGGTGTATAGGGTCGTGTAACTTTTGTTAAAAGCGATGCCTTCCAGCACGCCGTTGTTACGAGGGCCTTTTTCTTCTTTTTGCATGTTGAGGTTTGCAGGCAAATCAAATCTATTTACAAAGTTTCCGTTTACAGTGGCTGTTTGAATTGCAGGATGCTGCAGTACAGAAAAGTCTTTAGCAATAACTCGTGCGCCTTCGCTGCTCCATACTACGGTATTGGTTTTTGGATTGTAACGCAATTCTTCAGGATCAATCGATGTGTCCGGCTGTTGCTCCCAATTACTGTATTTTTCGCCAGCTGCATTTTTTAAAGAAACCACACTTTGAAAGGCTACGCTATCTATTTTATTAGTGCTTAAATCTATTTTAGCGGTATAAAAACGAGCATCATTATAGACGGCTCTATCATCACAAATAAAATAGTAAAGATCATTTTTAACATCGTAATCGATACTTGATAGTCCTCCAATTACTGTGTTTTTAAATTCTTTATTGAATGGGATTTCAATGCTATTTAATAGCGTAAAGCTGGGGTTATTGTTCGTAGTTTCATTCGTTTTTACAATAGAACAAGAGACGAAAGTAAAGGAAAAAAAAGCAAGTAGTAGTGAGTTGCGCATGGAGTGTTATTTCAAGTTTAAGAGATCGCGATTTTGTATAGGATTCCTAAAGTAGATAATTTTATAATTAAACATTTTTGCCCTATTCTAGCGGGGTAGTTTAGCTTACTTACCGGTCGCCCCGGCACATAATGTGTCTGTTGTCTTGATGAAAATTTCCATTCAGCGGTCAAAAGATTCTTTCGCAACCGGTAATTGTTTACGCGGAGGAAAAGGACTTAGTGAGTAGGCGTTTTTCTCGAGCAAATCGTTTGCTAAAAGCAATACATTTTTTTTAATGTGGCTCTCCATGACTTCCTGTTTTTTCATTAAATATCGGTCCAATTAGGTCCTCTTTGTACTTTGAAATAAAAGGTGTCAACAAGTAACTTGATGTCCTCGAAGTTCTCAATGTTATTAAGAATTTTCATAATAGGGTATAAAAAAAGCCTACGCAAAAGTAGGCTATATAGTAGAAGAAATAAGATTGATTATTTAGATTTTGGTGGAAATTGTGCTAAAATTTTAGCGACAAACTCATTGATTATTTTTTCTTTTTGCTCACGGTTTTGAGTCAGATACCCTACGCCTTGACCTTCCCACACTAGTTCTTTTTTGTTAGCATCAATTAAGTCAATATATAGCGTACCTTCAGTTGTCGAGCTAACATAGCTACGGCCTCCCCATAAGTAAGGGTTCCATCCGTATCCCCATCCATAACCCCAACCAGCATTGTATTGATTCACATCGATACGTTCTCTTTCTTTAGTAAAGATATTAACCAACAAATCAGGATTATCACTTTTAATCATTCCCTTTTTGCTGAGTTCCGCATCTATTGCATTTAGTATCCTCTTTTTGTCTAATCCAGAGATTTCGACTTTATCTACTCCTTTTTTATGGAATGCATACGTCTTATATTGATTAAAATCTATGTTTTTATCATAGTCATAGTTAACCCTTACTGAGCTACAAGCGCTTAAAATAAAAATAAAAATAACGGGAATAAATTTAATTACTTTCATAGTGTAGTTGTTATTTGTTTACTAAATATAAGTCTTTTTTTCTAAAAATCCAATAAATCATCTGCTACAATAGTAGGAATAGTGACTTTTAATAAGGGTTCCGTTTCCATTGCTCTTTTAATTGCAAATAAAGCTCCTTCGTTACGAGCCCAACTTCTTCTGGAAATCCCATTATTAACATCCCAAAAAAGCATCAATTGTAATCGCCTCAAAGCTTCTTTGGAGCCATCAAGAACCATGCCAAAACCACCGTTTATTACCTCTCCCCATCCTACTCCGCCGCCATTGTGAATAGATACCCAAGTAGCACCACGGAAACTGTCTCCAATCACGTTCTGAATAGCCATATCGGCTGTAAAACGAGATCCGTCGTAGATGTTTGATGTCTCCCTGTAAGGAGAGTCTGTCCCGGAAACATCGTGATGGTCGCGTCCTAGAACAATGGTTCCAATATCCCCTTTGGCAATAGCCTCGTTAAAAGCGGAAGCAATTTTTACACGGCCTTCTGCATCGGCATAAAGAATTCTCGCTTGTGAACCAACCACTAATTTATTTTCCTGCGCACCTCTTATCCATTGAATGTTATCCTGCATTTGTTGCTGAATTTCAATAGGTGCTGTTTTTGCCATTGCTTCAAGTACTTGGCAGGCGATGGAATCTGTTTTTTGTAAATCCTCTGGTTTTCCTGAAGCACAAACCCAACGGAAAGGACCAAACCCATAATCAAAACACATGGGCCCCATAATATCCTGTACGTAACTCGAGTATTTGAAATCAATATGATTGTCGGCCATTATATCCGCTCCTGCTCGAGAAGCTTCTAATAGGAACGCATTTCCATAATCAAAAAAATAGGTTCCTTTTGCTGTATGTTTATTGATAGCGGTGGTGTGACGGCGCAATGTTGCCTGTACCTTCTCTTTGAATAATACAGGATTTTCTGCCATCATCGAATTCGCATTCTCAAAAGAAATATCAGTTGGATAATAGCCTCCTGCGTACGGATTATGTAGGGAGGTTTGGTCGCTTCCCAAATCGATATGTATATCTTTTTCGTCAAATTTCTCCCAAACGTCAACCACATTCCCCAGGTAGGCTATCGATACAATTTCTTTGTTGGCTTTAGCCAATGCTACTCTTTTTACTAATTCATCAATATCTTCGATCACTTCGTTGACCCAACCTTGGCTGTGACGAATGTGTGTAATCTTTGCATTGACCTCAGCACAAACTGTAATGCAACCAGCAATATTTCCTGCTTTGGGTTGGGCTCCGCTCATGCCACCTAATCCTGAAGTAAGAAAAAGTCCTCCTGACGGGCTTCGGTTTATTTTTCGGAACGCATTTAGCACTGTGATAGTTGTGCCATGTACAATTCCTTGTGGTCCTATGTACATATAGGAACCGGCTGTCATTTGCCCGTATTGTGATACGCCTAAGGCATTCATTTTTTCCCAATCATCCGGTTTAGAATAATTAGGGATCACCATTCCGTTTGTAACAACTACCCTTGGTGCTTCTTTATGAGATGGAAACAATCCCATTGGATGGCCTGAATACATGGTCAATGTTTGCTCGTCTGTCATTTCTGACAAGTATTTCATAGTTAAGAGGTATTGGGCCCAGTTTTGAAAAACAGCTCCGTTTCCACCATATGTGATTAGTTCGTGAGGATGTTGCGCCACGGAACAATCTAAATTGTTTTGAATCATCAGCATAATAGCCTTTGCCTGTTCGCATTTTCCCGGGTATTCTTCAATCGGACGGGCGCGCATTTCATAATCTGGACGAAAGCGGTACATGTAAATGCGGCCGTAGGTTTCTAGTTCCTCCCGAAACTCTTGAATTAATTCTTCGTGATGTTGTGCTTCAAAGTAACGTAAAGCATTTCTTAGTGCTAATTTTTTTTCGTTAGCCGAAAGGATTTCTTTTCTTTTAGGAGCATGATTGATGGCATCCTCATACGGTTTTTGCTGCGGTAGTTTAGTAGGTATTCCTTGTTGGATTTGTTCTTGAAAGTACTCAAGGTTACCCAAAGGAGGAATTATTTCGGATGTTATATTACTTTTTGTTTTCATGTTTATAATGTTGTAGCTGTATTTTTTATTTTAACGGTAAACAAATATGGAGTGCCGGCTTTGTCTATTTTCATCGTGTTTGATCACGGGATCATTACGGATAACGAATATCCGACCGATGGTAGGATTTGTGAATCTTGATTCTATATTGCTTTGAACAAATATCCATCTCGTTTTTTTTCGTATTAAATACTACAACTATTATTTCTATGTTCTAACTTAAATTACTAGATGTCATTCATAGTTTTTCCTTTTTTTCCCGTTGGGGGTTAGGGGCGCTCCATAAGGGCAATGACGGCATCCGCTTTTACAACAATACCCCCTTTTCAAGTGATGTTTTTCGGTAAAGCATTTATAACCTTCAGGCGTGTAATAAAAATCTTCGCCTTCGATTAATCTATTTGGGTCATTCTCTTCAATCATATTTAAAAGTATTCTATGGTAAATTTATGGGTAATAATGCAATGTGTTCTTCTACTAAAATGAATTAAGTATTTGATAAAAAATCCCTATTAGTTTGAGGGATTTACCGCAGTGAATCAATCGAAAGCGACAGGTTTTATAGAAAATGGTCTCGATATATTTTTTGCTTCAAAAACACTTCAACTCTCGTTTTGGTAATTGTACTCAACGAGTTACAAATTTATAATTTTTATAACGAATGTTTCTCATTATTACTACATATTTAATTTCTGGAGGCTCTGGAAGATTAACTATGTTGCCTTTCATCCGCTATCCTGCGGACAAAGAAAACAGTATGTTCATTAATCATGATAAAACACACTTGCGCCAGCAATTA
>JBLIKD010000106.1:0-5294 GCA_047636275.1 Flavobacterium sp.
ATTTTTATCTTTTCTCTTAATTTCAAAAAAGTAGCTTTGGCTGAATCAATAGACACTTGCTGTTCTAAAATCAGTAACACCAAAGTCTCCAATCCTTGTGGACGTTCTGGAATTACTGGTACTCCGTATTTTTCAATTATAGTATTAAAAATTGGGTCTACTGCCAAAAGATGATCAATAGCTTTTTGCATGCGCTGATTTTTTTAGCCCAAATGGAAACGAAATTCTTTTCTGCCAAGGTTTGGCATAAAAGATCTAGTGTACAGCTGGAAATAGCTCCTAAAAGTAAAATCCAAAAGACCCTTTTACCGAAAATCGTTGCGTATCTGGCGTGTTTAAATAATTTCCTCTCCAAGCAAAATCGATACGGAACACTTTGAAAATGTTCCCAATTCCGGCACTATACTCCCAATACACATTTTCCGGAGCTCTATACTCCAGACCTGAAGCATTGATTCCTCTGTTAGCATCTGAAATAGTTCCGTAAACACCTCTTACTCCGATAATTTCTCTCCAGTTCAGTTTTCGCATAAATGGAATTCGGGAGAAAATACGTCCTCCAAAATTATGATCCCATTGCACCGTCGCGTATTGGTCAGATACAAACTCATAAAAATTAAGATTACTGAAGGTGTTTTCGATGGTAAAATAAGTTTGATTCCCCGGAATCACGCTCAACAAACCTAAGGGAATCGTACCAAAGGTTTTCCCCATTTCTACAGTCACATTCGTTCGCCCTAACGGACCGATGATGATAGGTTGCTTATAGTACAGCTGTATCTTCTCATATTTAAAATCACTATTCAACAGTCCTTTAAATCCATGGCTATAATTCACAAAAAACCGACTGAAAGGACTATCCACATTATCTCTCTCCACAGCGTACCCAATCGTTTTTCGGTTGGGTGTATATTCAACCTGGAAATTTACTTCTGACTGACTCACAGCACTTTTTGTTGCTGTTCGACCGGCATCCGTATAATAATCCAAACTAAATGTCTGAGAAGCGGATTCCAATGTTCGATAAGACAGACCGCTTTGAAAGGTCAGGTTTTTGACAGGCTCTATTTCGACAGCGACACTACTCAGATTAATATTAGTCAATTTGCCATTACTACCTGATGAAAATAAAGAGGAAGAGGCAAAGCTTCTGCCCAATACATCATTTGTCGTGGTTAAACTCGCACCAATTTGTTCGACATCCCGTCTATTTCCAGCGGACAGAATAATTCTATTTTTCCTATCCACCATCCACTTCCCTGAAAGTCCGTATTTGAATTTATCGTCTTTAAAACCATAGGCGGTATATCCCTGTAATCGCCAAGTGTCATCAGTACCAAAATAAGTTCTTCCTCCAGCTCTTAAGCGAATACCCTCCACTTCATTATAACCAAAACTGGAAAAAATAGGACCATAATCAAAGTTCCCATCATTGATATACCCACTAGCAAGAACAGTAACAAAACTTGTTATCTGTTTGAATTTTTTAACCGTTTGTAGCGTGTCGAGCATTTTATAGACACCCAATTCGTTTTTACTCAAATTTTCGTAACGGTTTTTACTCCAGTATTGATCTGATTTATTGTATATCGAATCCCTCGAGTACTTGACCTCTTCCTTATAAAAAGAATCTGGTTTCTTTTTATTGAATTCATGATCGCCATAAAAAGAAGTACGCCTTCCATAAATTCCTTTTGAATCTTCTTTTTTATTTACTGCAAAGTCCGACATCAAATAATCACGTGTCAGTAGAAAAACAGAATCATTTACAACATCAAACTCCTGCTCTAAGTAGATCTCCTTTACCCAGTTAATATTGGCGCTTTTTGTAACCGCCATACTAATTTTTTTTATGGCAAATGTGGTATCGTTCACCCAAAAGTCACCTTTAAAGGTCAATTCATTCTTACGTCTTGGATAGAATACGATGTTGTAACACCATTTTTTATTGATATAAGCACTGTCTCTCAGGACATAATTATAGACATCAACACCTGTAGTGGATATCGGACTAGTAAAACTTTTATCAAAGAAGGTGAGATGATTATCGTAAACATTGTAGTCAGAATATAAATCATTTACAAAAGCCAATAACTGCTGATTGCCTTTAAAACCGGAACTTTTGTTAGCTTTTATATTCTCCTTTACTTTACCCAATCTGTTGTCCCCATAAATATCAGACAATGTTTCATTTATAAAAATTGGTAAATAAGTCTTTCCAGTTACTCGAGACGTATCGACTTGATCAAAAATAAATTCCATTCCTCTGAACAGCTTATTTTTCATAAAAGCACTGTCGATAGTGTTCAGGTCGAACTCGATCTTTTCATACTTCTCCATTTGGTATTGATCAAACAAATACAAACCGTTTTTGCGTTTTCTTTCCCATATTTTTCTTAAAATCTCCAGAGCGGGATTGTCCGTTTTTGATGTTTTTCCAGTGAAAATGACAACTTCATTTAAGATTTCAGCTTCTCTTAGTAGCACCTTAAAATTATAACTAACCGCTTTACTAAGGGTAATCTCCCGATCTAAAAACCCCACTGAAGTCACCACTATAGTCCCATATGTTTTAACTGATTCAATATAAAAACGACCATCCTCATTAGCAACTGCTCCCTCATTAGAATCTTTGAAAGCTATATTTGCAAAAGGAACAGGTTGGTCTGATTTATCCACAACAATACCGCTAACTTTTGTTTGCGAACAAACAAAATTACACAGGCTTAAAAATAAAAGCAGAGTAAATAAAAAATTCTTTTTCATAGTGCTGTTTAAAACAAAAAGCTTCATCAAACAAATGAATGATGAAGCTTTTATAGCATGTTAATTGTATTATTTATACATAACTTTTTTAACCGCTTTGATCACGTCATCAGCATTAGGCAACCATTCTTTCAATAAGACTGGAGAATAAGGCGCTGGCGTGTCAGCAGTTGTAATACGTTGAATCGGTGCATCAAGAAAGTCGAAAGCACGCTCTTGAACGATATAGGTAATCTCCGAAGCAACACTAGCGAAAGGCCAAGCTTCTTCAAGAACCACTAATCTATTCGTCTTTTTAACAGACGTTAAGATGGTGTCGTAATCCATCGGACGAACGGTTCTTAAATCGATAATTTCACAAGAGATTCCTTCTTTTTCTAATTCCTCAGCAGCTTTGTGAGCCTCTTTTATTATCTTCCCAAAAGACACTATGGTAACATCTGTTCCTTCACGTTTGATATCAGCAACACCTATTGGAATTATATATTCGCCATCTGGAACTTCTCCTTTATCACCATACATTTGTTCTGATTCCATAAAAATTACAGGATCATTATCGCGAATAGCAGCTTTTAAAAGCCCTTTAGCATCATAAACAGTGGATGGAACAACAACTTTAAGACCTGGCGTATTTGCAAACCAGTTTTCTAATGCCTGTGAATGCGTTGCGCCTAACTGTCCTGCCGAAGCTGTTGGACCACGAAAAACAATCGGTACGTTAAACTGACCGCCGGTCATTTGACGCATTTTAGCTGCATTATTAATAATTTGATCAATACCTACCAAACAGAAGTTGAAAGTCATGTATTCAACAATCGGTCTACAACCATTCATTGCTGAACCTACTGCAATTCCAGTAAAACCAAGCTCTGCAATCGGCGTGTCAATTACTCTTTTTTCTCCAAACTCAGCAAGCATTCCTTTAGATGCCTTGTAAGCACCATTATATTCCGCAACCTCTTCACCCATTAAGTAAACAGTCTCGTCATTACGCATTTCCTCACTCATCGCTTCGCAAATGGCCTCTCTAAATTGTATCGTTCTCATATCTGATATTGTATCTGTGTATTTTCGAATACAAAAATAAATATTTTATCTCACTTTTTTGCATAAATTACTCTAAAATAATAAGCATCGCTATCCACTTATATGCTACATCTTCCTGTGGTCTAGTTCCAATAATCTATACTACAATAAGGATGCCGCTTTTATCATCGGAACGAAAACGTAATAGCTAGCTAAAAAAACTATGCACGCATAGTATATTATTCAAATTAATATTCTAATTTTGTAAAAGACTATTAGAAAATAAAAAACAATCCTATGAAAATATTAGTTTGCATCAGTCACGTTCCTGATACTACTTCAAAAATTAATTTTACCAATGGTGATTCAGAATTCGATACCAATGGCGTGCAATATGTGATTAATCCGAATGACGAATTTGGTTTAACGCGTGCGATATGGTTTCAGGAAAAACAAGGAGCAACAGTAACTGTTGTAAATGTTGGAGGACCAGAAACAGAACCTACTTTAAGAAAAGCATTAGCCATTGGAGCTAACGACGCCATTCGTGTGAACGCAACTCCTACTGATGGTTTCTTCGTAGCAAAGCAACTTGCGAATGTGATTAAAAATGGTGAATATGATCTTGTTATCGCAGGAAAAGAATCATTAGACTACAATGGAGGAATGGTTCCTGGAATGATCTCAGGTATTCTTGGTTACAATTTTATTAATTCTTGCACTAGCCTTACCGTCGATGAAACTGCTATAACAGCAATTCGTGAAATTGATGGTGGTAAAGAAACCGTCACTACTTCGCTTCCCTTAATTATTGGTGGACAAAAAGGACTAGTAGAAGAGAAAGATTTGCGTATCCCAAACATGAGGGGAATCATGACTGCACGATCTAAAGCATTAACAATAGTTGAACCAATCGACGCTCCAGTAAACACTAAAGCGGTACAATTTGAAAAACCGGCACCTCGGTCTGCTGTACATTTAATTTCTTCTGATAACTTAGATGAATTAATAGACTTATTACACAACGAAGCGAAGGTGATTTAAGATTATTGAGTGTAGATTTTAAATTGCAGATTGCAAAATAAAATCAAAAAATCACTAGTCAAAATATCAAAAATCTAAAATCGTTAATCTTAAATATTAAATCATATGTCAATATTAATATATGCAGAATCTGCAGAAGGAAAACTCAAAAAAGTAGCATTTGAATTAGCCTCTTATGCAAAAAAAGTAGCCGAATCTTTAGGAACAACTGTAACAGCAGTGACCATTAACGCTGGTGATGTTTCAGAATTGTCAAAATATGGAGTAGACAAGGTATTGACAGTAAAAAATGACAAATTAGCAGCATTCACTGCTAAAGCGTTTGCTACTGTTATCACACAAGCGGCACAAAATGAAAGCGCGAAAGTCATTTTACTTTCATCAACAACTGACAGTATCTACCTTTCATCACTTGTTGCAGTAGCTTTGGAAGCTGGTTTTGCTTCAAATGTTGTGGG
>JBLIKD010000107.1:0-5277 GCA_047636275.1 Flavobacterium sp.
GCTGAGAATGGATATGACAATTGTTTGTTATTAAACGACAGTAAAAATGTAGTTGAAGCAATTCAAGGGAATCTTTTCATGTTGATGGGGAATAAATTAATTACTCCTCCGGTTTCTGAAGGTTGTTTGAATGGAGTTATGAGAAAGCAGATCCTGGAATTCGCAAAAAAAATGGACAATTTGGAGGTGGTAGAAGAAGTAATCTCCCCATTTGATTTACAAAAAGCAGATGAGTTGTTTATCACAAACGTAATTAAAGGAATACAGCCGATAACAAAATATAGGAAAAAAGAATTTAAGGTTGTCGTAGCGAAAGTGTTATTGGAAAAATTGAATGAAGTGGTGCGTGCTATTTAATTTAAATAAGGGTTTTCTGGTGCGTTTGACCAAATCATGTAGTCGCCACCTAGTTCTAAGATTTGTTCTTTCCAGAACTGGGCAGAGGATTTGCCGATAATTTTATTTTTGTAACTGTTAGCGGCAACAATCCATGAATTTGATATCATTTCTAACTGCAACTGGTTTTCCTCCCAACCGGTGTAACCTAGAAAAAAACGGATATTATTTTTGTTTATTTTTCCGTTATTTATGAGCGCCTTCGTAGATTCAAAGTCTCCACCCCAATAGATACCATTTGAAATTTCTATGCTGTTAGGTATTAATTCTGGTATATTGTGGATAAAATAGAGATTGTCTTGTTCGACAGGCCCACCATTATAAATTTTAAAAGAGGCGTTAATTTCAGGTAGTAAATCATTTATGGTGTATTTCAATGGTTTGTTTATGATAAAACCGACCGACCCTTCTTTATCGTGGTCGGCTAATAAAATCACAGATCTATTAAACGATAGATCTCCACTTATAGAAGGCTCTGCTATAAGTAATTGTCCTTTTATTAATTTTTCTGAGATCATAATACTATATTTTTTTTAATAAATTTAAGAATAAATAATAGAAAACACCAAATAAAGTCGTTTAAAGACAAAAAAAAACCTTCCATAAGGAAGGTTTTTTTTATAATAGGTTTAAAACTTACAATTAGTTTACTGCACCTTCTAATTCTGCACCCGCTTTGAATTTTACAACATTCTTAGCTGCGATTTGAATTGTTTTTCCTGTTTGAGGATTTCTACCGTCTCTCGCTGCTCTTGCGGAAACTGACCATGATCCAAAACCTACTAGTGATACTCTTCCACCTGTTTTCAAAGTTCCACTTACATTTCCTAAAAATGACTCTAAAGCTAATTTAGCTGCTGCTTTGGTAATTCCTGCATCTGCAGCAATAGCATCGATTAATTCTGATTTGTTCATAATAATAGTTATTTACTGTTGGTTATATAAAATTGTTACTACACAAATTTAGGAGTAAATCCTTTCCTTGCAAGCGTTTCCATTGATTTTAGCTTGTTTTGTTGATAACTTATTTCATTTGTTAACAAAAGCAATGTTGTTTGTTGTGATTTGTAAGGACCCCCTTATTTTATTGAGGTTAGTGGACTTTTGCTTCGGTAGAAAATGAAATTCCATTTAGAAATTCAGATGCAGTCATCTTCTTTTTACCAGGAAACTGCAAATTTAGAATCTGAATGTAACCATTTTCTACTGCGATTTTCATTTCTTTTTTGGTACAAATTAGCATACCGGTAGTTAAATCGTGGTCTTCAAACAGTACTTTAGTATCGTAGATTTTTACATTCCATTCTTCATTTTTGTCTGAAAGAATGCACCAAGCTGCCGGATAGGGGCTCAAGCCTCTTATTAAGTTGTTAATTTCCAGAGCTGATTTTGTCCAATCGATTTTACAGTTTTCTTTATTTAGTTTAAACGCTGATTTAATCTCTGAAGCATCTTTTTGGATAGTGGTTATTACATTTCCTTTTTCTATGAGTTCCAAAGTATTTATGACAGTCTTGCTGCCCAGATGTATTAAGCGGTCGTGTAGTTGTCCTGCGTTTTCAGTTGGATCGATATCAATTTCTGAACTTAGGATCATTGCACCAGTATCGATTTTATCATCAATAAAGAAAGTGGTGACTCCAGTTTTCGTTTCTCCATTAATTATTGCCCAATTTATTGGTGCAGCACCACGATAGTTAGGAAGGAGTGATGCGTGAAGGTTGAACGTGCCTAATTCTGGCATTTCCCAAACTACTTTTGGCAACATTCTAAAGGCAACAACAATTTGCAAAGTTGCATTCAGCGATTTTAATTCCTCTAAAAAAGACTCCTCCTTAAGGTTGGTAGGCTGCAATAGTCTTAAGTTGTGGGCTAATGCGTATTCTTTTACTGCTGAATATTTTATTTTTTGTCCGCGTCCCGCTGGTTTATCAGCGGCGGTAATGACCCCAACAATACTATAGTTGTTTTTAATTATACAATCCAAAATGCCGACGGCAAATTCAGGGGTTCCCATAAATACGATTCTTAATTTTTCCATTATGATTTTAAGGTATATTTATTATTTGATTTTATTTGTATTTCTTCATTTTCCAAAAGTTGCCGCAGCACAAAGATAATGGCATCTGAATTTTTATTTAGTCTATTTTCAATCTCCCTTGAATTTAATTCTTCGAAGGTTAGTAAGGCAATGATTTCTTTAGAAAGAGTGAAATTATCTTTTTTCTTATTTTTTTTAGTGATACAGTAAGAACATATACCGCAATCAACAGTTGTTTTTTCACCAAAATAGTCTAAAATTAGCTTGCTTTTACAAACTTTTTCTTCCCGAATGTACTGTATTACTGAATTTAGTTGCTCTTTTTTTAGTTGGTTTTGGTTTTCTAAATATTTGGAAACTCTGGAGATGGTTCTTTCATCCTCCCGAATTTCGTTAAAGACAAGGGAAGTGTCATTGTTTTTTGATTGATAATCAATAATATCTTTCTCTTTTAATTTATGTAGGACAGCTAAAACTTGATTTTCAGTATGCTTTGATTTTTTTGCTATTAATGGCAAATTAAACGCAGTTTGCATATCATAGATTCCACTGTATGTTCTAAGGATGGATAAGATAATCTCCTCGTCGTTGCGATTCAGACTCATGTAGCGCATGAGTTCTTGAGAAGAAATAATAAATTGCAACAGAATCTTTTCTGAAAATTCTCGTGAGAGAGTAATGATTCCTTGTCTATCTAAAAACTGTATCGCATGGTATGTTTTTAGAACGGGGAACTTATATTTTAAACAAAAATGATTCAAGTTAAAGGAGAATCTTTCGTTGATCCCTTCTCCGTATGCAATCTGAAAAAAATTACAGAGTTTATTGTACATCTCGTTGAGAAATTTTTTGTCAGGGAGAATGTGTATGAATTGGTTTTCGGCCTGCTTAATATCAGAAGGATTTGTTAGAAGTATGGCAAATGCTTTTTCCCCATTTCTGCCAGATCGCCCTGCTTCTTGATAATAATTTTCGATATTTTCTGGCAGCTGGATGTGAATTACGGTCTTGACATCTGCTTTGTCAATTCCCATCCCAAATGCATTTGTGGCAACAATAACCTGAGCCTTATCTTCCATCCAAAGCTGCATGTTTTTATCCTTCTCTTTTGATGTAAGTCCGCCATGATAGTAAGTCGCTTTAAACCCTAAAGAGTGCAATTGCGATGAAATTTCAATACAAGACTTCCTGTTTCGGACGTAAATTATAGAGGATTGGGTGTTTTTCCTAAGAATTTGTTCGATTCGAAAGAGTTTATCTTCCACTTCAAAAACCATGTAAGCAATATTTTTCCTTGCAAACGATTTCTCAAAAACTTGTGGTGCTTTTAAACCTAGTTCTTCAATAATGTCTTCTTTTACTCTGGGCGTTGCGGTTGCTGTTAAGGCTAGAAAGGGTACTCTGGGGAAATGCGTTTTTAAGTTGGAAATTTTCAAATAGGCTGGACGAAAATCATGTCCCCATTGTGAAACACAGTGGGCTTCGTCAATAGTAATTAAACTTATGGGCAGGTTTTTTATTCTCTCCATAATCCAGTCAGATTGCAGACGTTCAGGAGATAAATAGAGGAATTTATAGTTTCCAAATTGACAATTATCTAACAGGTTGATCATTTCATCTGACTTGATGCCTCCAGTTAGTGCTATCGCTTTGATGTTGCGCTTCTGCAAGTTGGCCACCTGATCTTTCATTAAAGCGACTAGAGGGGAGACGACTAAGCAAATTCCTTCGTTCATCATTGCTGGAATTTGAAAGCATACTGATTTACCTCCGCCGGTCGGCATTAGTGCAAAAGTATCCGCGCCGCTTAAAACGGAATCAATAATTTCATGTTGTAGCGACCTAAAGGAATCGTGTTTCCAGTATTTTTTAAGAATTTGTAATGCTTCTGACATCAACTTTGAATTTTGATTACAAATTTGGAATTACAAATAAATGATTCATAGTTCCGGATATAAAGAATTAATTACTTAGAAATTTCGTCTAAGATAAAAAGAATTCTGTTATCTATCGTGTCTTTCGGTACTTCTATGAGCCTGTAGCCATAGCCCTCATAGGTTTCTACTAGATGATCTTGTATTAATTTTGCTTGCTCGTAGTTTTCATAGCGCGCTTCATCACTGACGTAAATTTCCTCCCAAGGGGGAAGAATGAAAATCTTGCTATACACATATTCTCTACAAATGGCATCAAAGGAGGCAGGGTAACTGTCTCCGATGTAATGCATATAAGCTAAAACATCAGGAATTCCGCGGTCGATAAAAACAACGTCATGCGATTCATTCGAAGCATCTATAAATTGTTTTTTCCTTCCTTCAAGAAGTAGTTCGCTGAATAACAATGGCTTTTCGAGAAATAATTGCTCGATACCTTGTTTCTTTGCCTCTAGGGTTACTTCTCTGGAAATTTCAGGGTAACAACAAAAACCTTTAGCTAGCAAGCCATTGATAATAGTACTTTTTCCTGTTCCCGGACCGCCGATAATTACTATGATTTCTTTCTGCACTTTTTGGAAATAAGGCGCAAACTTACTCAAACTTATTGGAAATTGGAAAAATGATCGCGATAAAAATTATAGTTTGCGATAAAAATTCATAATTCATAATTCATAATTCGCATTTGAAACCGTACATTTGCTATTATTTTTTTAATATGGCTATGGATAAAAAGACCGAAGAATTTTACGATAGATTAAAAGTGGAGTTGGATAGTAGTAATACTTGGCCTGCTTTATATTTGTTTAAATTTATTGTGCCTTCTGAAGCGGATAACGTGGCACGAGTTGAACTGGCTTTTGACTGTATGGGAGCGGTTATTAAAACGACAAAATCTAAAACAGG
>JBLIKD010000108.1:0-5274 GCA_047636275.1 Flavobacterium sp.
ATGGTAATAACTGAAAATAAAATTGCTAATAATTGTAAATTTTTAAATGGATTTATTGTTTTCATCTTTTTTTTCTAATTGTTTTATTTTTATTAAAGGGTATTATCTATAGAAATCTTTAAATTTTAAGGCCCTCTGCTAGGCATAGACGTATACCTGGGTAGCTTTTTTCTATTCATTTTTAGCATTTGTTTTGAGTGTATATTTCAGTGTAAAAAGTAAATTTCTACCAGATTCGTTGGCGAAATAACGCATTTCGTTGAGGTAATCTCGATACCTGGTATTCAATAGGTTTTGAACGGTAATACCACCACTAAGATTTTTCCTTCTAAAGGTCCATGAGAGATCCAGTAGAAAATAGCCATCCGTTGGGGCTGCAAAGTCAAATATTTCAGAGTTTGTTGTAAGTTCCACAGATCTATCTACCAAACTTTCGGGTGTAATTGTTCGTGGTGCTTGAAATTGTCGAAAGGTATAACTAGGGCGAAAAGACCATCTAGAGGAATCAAATACCCCTACTTCACCTTGGTTCCATTTCAGTTCAACATTCGTAGAAATTGGTGGTTGGTTGATTAAGGGAGCATCATCACCTACATTTCTGGACCATAAGTAGCTTGCGCCAAAAACACTCGAAATTTTATCAGCCCATTTTTTTTTCCAACGGTAATCTGCGCCAAAGAAAAGTGCATCAACTTGATCGAAAATAAATGCAGGCATTGGGCCTCGAATTGTTCCAAAAACTCCAATAGGTCGATCAAAAACATAATTTTTTATAAAATGTGAATACACTGTTATGCCATGGATATTTCCATTTTTATTGGTCTGAAATTCATTGATGAATTTATACCCTCGTTCTGGATTCACAGTACTTTGCTTTAAAGGGATCACTTCATCGGTACTCAGTTTCCCATTGGTATCTGTGAATCTTAGCAGGCCAAAGGTTGTTTTAAACCCATGCTGTCCAAAACTAAACAGTTCTTCCATATTTGGCGTGCGCCATGCAGTTCCTATATTTGTTCTAAAAGTGCTGTTTTCAGAAAGTTGCCGAACGTAGCCTAATGATCCAGTAAAATTAGTGAAGGTATAATGGTCTCTAAAAATATCTTGATTGATTTCCCTACCGCGTACATCATTGGTTTCTAAATCAAACCGTAACCCCGCTTCAATCATATTTTTTCCAAATGTTACACTTTCAACGGCAAAAGCACTAACCCTATCCGTATTGTAGTTGGGGATATATGGAGTGGTTTGAGTACCTGGGTTATTATCGTTATTTTGACTAAAATATTGAGCGCCGAGCAAACCATTTAATCCGTGCCATTCAGGATGCTTCCATTCCAATTGATAGTCATAGGTGAGTAAATCGAGATTAATAATAGGCAGTTCGGCATTTCTCCGTACATCAAATTCATCTCTTTTGTTTAATTGCACACCACCAATTAGGGTAAGCTTTGCCCCTTTGGTGTACCACCAATTAATTTCTGCCTTTGCCAAATGATGTTGAGTTTTTTGGTTGGGTTGATTGATATCAAAAGAAAAAGGATTAATAATTATAGGCTCATTTGAATTAATGGCACGAATAAACGAATCTGGACTGTTGGCGATAGAAGCGCGCAAGAGTGCTAAGTTCTGGTCAACAAAGCTATAGTTTACCTTAAAATCCCATTTGTCTAAGTGGTGCAAAACGCCAAAACTAAACGCTTTTTCTTCTTTTCCAGAATTAGTCAAATTATAATCAGGTGTGTTGCGATCACCAATTCTGGTATAATTTCCATTTGCAAAATAGCTCCAATTTTCAGTTCCATTCCCAATTTCAAAATTAGTATTGTAGCCTTTCCCATTGGTTTGGTAGCCTGTGCCTATAGCTGCATACAACGGATTGTTTAAAAGTAATGGATTGGGCTCAATAATTATGGCACCCCCCAAGGCTTCAGGGCCATATCTAACGCCAGCAGCACCCTTAATCACTGTGATGCTATTTGCCGAAGCAATGTCTATTTCTGGCGCATGATCGGCACCCCAATTTTGAAAGCCATGTTTTAGACCATTATTCAATACCAAAATTCGATTCCCATACAAACCATGAATAACAGGTAATTGTACATTGGTCCCGGCTGACATAAATGTTACTCCTTGTTGCTGTGATAGAGCTGACGCCAATGATTGGGTCGGATTGCTGGTAATTTCTGTCTTTCCAATCGTAACTTGCGAAATTGTTTCAGTCCCTTTCTCTTTTCTTTGTTTCGCTTGAATAATTACTTCGTTTAATCCTGTAACTTGCTGGGTTAAATAAAAGTGTATGGCTGAATCATGTTCATGGTCTTTCGTCGAATCAGTATAGCCCAAGCATGAAATGATAAGAACATTATTTTTTGTACAAAGATTATCGATTTTAAAAGTCCCTTCAGCATTGGTAGTGGTATATTTTTCTATGCCCTTAACTTTAATAACAGCATTGAAAATAGGCCCTTCTGTATTGGCATCTAATACTTTTCCACTAAGGGAATAGCCACATGTTTCTTTCTGAGCTAGTAGCAATGATGACCCAAAGAATAAAAAGAGTACTATTAGAAAATGTTGTTTTATTTTGAATGGCATTCGAAAATTGTTTTGGAAAAGTATTATTTTATATTCTAGAGAATTGGCTATTTATTAGCTGCTGTATAGTACTAGATGAGTATTAAAAGCTACAGTCAGCAGTTTACTCGGTAAAACGCCAATTTTTATTATACTGTTATCCAAGCTTTTTGTGCTTTTGTTACTTGCTGTTTTAGTGTTAATCTTTATAATTTTTGAGCTGTTATTACTTTTAAGAATTCATTTCGAACTGCGGTTTTTGAAAAACAGCCTCCATATTCTAAAGTTGTGGTAAAACTGCTTTGGTCTTTAATGCCCCTTGAAGAAACACAGAGGTGTTTTGCTGTTATAGAAACAATAACATCTTTAGTTTCTAAAACCTCTTGCAAATCATTTAAAATTTGTAAAACCAACCTTTCTTGAACCTGCGGACGACGTGCGTAATAATCTACCAAACGATTAATTTTAGACAACCCAATTACTTTATCTTTTGGAATGTATGCTACATTCGCATGTCCGATTATTGGTAAAAAGTGATGTTCACAAGCAGAATCTATGGTAATATTTTGTTCAATTAGCATTTTTTTATATCCGTACTTGTTTTGAAATATTGAAAGTTTTGGTTTATTTGCTGGGTTTAATCCATAAAACAACTCTTTTACATACATTTTTGCAACACGATACGGAGTTCCAGATAAACTATCGTCCGTTAAATCTAACCCCATCTCCTGCATTATCATTTTAAAATGATGTTGTATATTTTTTATTTTCTCATCATCTGATGTATCAAAGGCATCAGCACGTAAAGGTGTTTTAATACTTGTTGAAAAATGATTGTTTCCTATTATTTGAATTTGTTCTTTATCTTTCATTAGTGCAGCATTTAGTGGTGTTACATTGGCAATATTTTTTATTGTAAAGGTGTAATACTATTAATGCAAGTGCTGGGAAATAAATAGCTTGCTCACTTAACAGAAACCATGATCTTTTTTCGTTCATGATGATGATAAACAACACACTCCAACTCAACCATAAAAAAGGTTTTATCCAATAACTAGCGGTTGTCTGTGTAGAACGATATACAGCAAAAAAAGAAATTACTAAAAAGAAATAGTCTATAACACTCCACCATACAGGAGCGCTATCACAACAAATCATTGAAGAACTTTGAGCTATAAAAATAAAGGGAGTAGCAATACAATGTATAAGGCACAACGTGCTTGCTAAGGCTCCTATAAGGTCTGTTTTTTGTTTTATTAATATCATATTTTACTTTAATGCAACTAAGTTGCAAATATAGTATTATTTATAACTAACGCAACTTAGTTGCAATAATTATAGTTTTATTTTTTTTACCACTTCACTTGCGCTATATTTGTGTCATGGGAATTTTAAGGAAAACAAAATCAGTTAAAATATTACTTGATGAATTTGAAAGGCATGCAACGGCTATTTCAGCGATTACATTAATAGAACGCCTTCATTTAAAGATGAATAAAACGACCATATATCGTGTTTTAGAAAAGTTAGAAGATGATGGTTTTTTGCATTCGTTTTTAGGTAAAAACGGACATAAATGGTATGCGAAATGTAGTGGCTGCTCCAGTGCTGAACATCATGATGTTCATCCACATTTTCAATGTACGGATTGTGGAAAAGTAGATTGTTTATCCACAGATGTTCTTATTCCTACGATTCCTAATCGTAAAGTTGATGTGTCTCAAATATTACTTCAAGGAACGTGTGAAGAATGTTTTATTTAAATAGAGTTTAAAGCTATTCATATTTATAAAATAAATAAGCACCCATAATTTTAAAATTCTCAAGTATACGAGATTAAAATTTACAGTAATATCTTTAGAAAATAATCTTACCTATTAAAATAGTAGTTGTTCAAAACCATTCCGCAAACATTCCACTACTCTACTATCATCGTTTTGTAAAAAGCGTATTCTATTACATTTTTTAAATAATTATTTTGAGAAGAAAAAAATAAAATAAAACTTGAAGTACTAATCTCGCTTTAACCCAAAGCAAAGTAACATAGCGCAGCAGATTACAGTCTATTTTTAATTAGGGATTATCCAGTGGATGATTTTTACTTAAAAGCGATCTATAACAATGATGTTAAAAGAAATTGCAGGTTGTACTTCAAAACTTAATGAAACGAATCTTTTCATACTGATTTAGAATCGCATTTTAAGTACTATGTAGGTACTAAAATAGTTTAAAAGATGCTCTTGGATTGCCAAATAAACATAAAATAAACAATTATGGCACTAAAAATTCACCAGACCAATCAGTATCAATTTTAGAAAATAACACTCTTATATGATTTGGTCGCTGTAAACGCAAATACTCAATGGAAGTAGGAATAATTCTAACTGGACAAAAATAATTTTCTTCTGAAGTGTATGCTATTGCATCAGGATTATTAATTAGAGTTCCTGGAGCTATTTTTGTAGTATAATCCTTTCTAGAAGCTTCTTGCACAGTATGCCAGTAGGTTGCAATTTGTTCTTTGTCTGTAATTAACTCGGCTGTTCCGGAAACACGCAATTGCAGTAGTTTTTTAGGATCATAAAACAGGGCACTACACGATGAATTCTGTTGAAGATCTTCTATTTTTTGAGTCCTTTTATCCGTATAAAAAACTAGACTTAAGTCTGTTAATGTTTTACGCAACACCACCGTGCG
>JBLIKD010000109.1:0-5204 GCA_047636275.1 Flavobacterium sp.
GACACTATTAAAATAAGACCTAAAAACAGCATACTTTTCATTATCATTATTCTGCTGTTCTCACTTTTTGTTCCCATTTCCACGCACTCGCCATAGCTTCTTCAAGAGAAGATTGAGCTTTCCATCCAAGAACAGTATTTGCTTTATCTGTATTAGCATAAGCCGAGGTAATATCTCCTTCTCTGCGGGCTACAATTTTATAGGGTAATTCTTGTCCACTTACTTTTTCGAAAGCTTTAATAACTTCTAATACTGAACTTCCTGTTCCTGTGCCTAAGTTGAATGTCTCGACTTTAGCAACATTCTTTTTGTGCAATAATCGCTTCAAAGCGATGACATGAGCTTTCGCTAAGTCAACTACGTGAATATAATCCCTTACCGCTGTTCCGTCAGGTGTTGAGTAATCATCGCCGTAAACAGAAAGCTCTTTTCGTAATCCAAATCCAGTCTGTGTAATAAAGGGTACTAAGTTTTGAGGTACTCCAATGGGTAATTCTCCAATTTCAGCGGAAGGATGTGCTCCTATCGGGTTAAAATAGCGCAATAAGATCGCACTTATGTCAGATACTCTAGCAACGTCTGTTATGATTTCTTCTCCAATTTGCTTGGTATTTCCATAAGGAGACATTGCTTTTTGAATCGATGCATCCTCAGTAATCGGCATTTTTTCGGCTTGACCGTAAACAGTACAAGATGAACTAAAGATCAAGTTCGCCTCGGTCATTTTCTGCAATTCCTGCAATACATAAACTAAGGCACTGACATTGTTTTCATAGTATAACAATGGATTCTCTACACTCTCACCCACCGCCTTTGAAGCTGCAAAATGGATTACACCTGAAATATCGTTATTTCTTTTGAAAAAATCTTGTACTTTATCTCTATCCCGTAAATCTAATTTTTCAAATGCCGGAATTTTTCCTGTGATCGCATCAATGCCGTCTAATACTTTTAACGACGTATTAGAAAGGTCATCTACAATTACCACTTCAAAACCTTCATTTTGCAATTCGACCACCGTGTGTGACCCGATAAAACCCAAACCTCCCGTTACTAGTATTTTCATCTATTGTTAATTTAGCATTTTATTAATTAAGTAATTTGAATATCTCATTTAATACTTTTCTATTTAAAAAACTCTAAAACACTGTCTGTTATGAATTTTATTTGCTCATCATCTAACTCCGTATGCATAGGAAGAGAAATTACCTCTTTCACCAACTGGTTTGTTACCGGGAAGTCTTCTTCTTTGTATCTTGTATCTAAATAGGCCTTTTGTGAGTGCAATGGAATTGGATAATAGATAGCGCATGGAATATCTTTGTTTTGCAAGTGTTTCATTAAACCGTCTCGATCTCCATCTACAATTCGTAAGGTATATTGATGGAAGACGTGACAATCACATATATCACAAATACTTGGTGCTACGATATTCTTATGCCCTTCAAATGCAGCTGAATATTTGCGTGACGCATCTTGTCTTGCGCTGCCATACTGATCAAGCAAAGGTAACTTAGCATTCAAAACTGCTGCTTGAATACTATCCAAACGCGAATTCACTCCTACCACATCATGATGATAACGCTCGTACATTCCATGATTTACGATTCCGCGAATTTTATGCGCTAACGCATCGTCATTCGTAAAAATGGCTCCTCCATCCCCGTAACAACCTAAATTTTTAGAGGGAAAGAATGAAGTTGACCCTACGTGTCCTATCGTCCCCGCTTTCTTTTTGATTCCAGTAGAAAACTTACAATTAGCACCAATCGCTTGTGCGTTGTCCTCGATTACGTATAAGTTGTGCTCTTTGGCAATTGCCATAATAGCTTCCATATTAGCAGCTCTTCCAAATAGGTGAACGGGAACTATTGCTTTTGTTTTGGGCGTAATAGCTTTCCTAATTGCGTCGATAGAGATATTCATATTGTATAAATCTACATCAACTAAAACGGGAGTCAGTTGCAATAGAGCAATCACTTCCACAGTCGCGGCAAACGTAAAATCAGCCGTGATAACTTCGTCACCCGGTTTTAAATCCAATCCCATCATTGCAATTTGCAAAGCATCTGTTCCGTTTGCACAAGGAATCACATGCTTTACATCAAGATACTCTTCTAAAGATTTCTGGAATTGCTGAACCTGTGGTCCATTAATATACGCATTGGTGTCTAAAACTTCTTGGATAGAACCATTAACCGTTTCTTTTATTTTTTCGTATTGACTTTTTAAGTCAACCATTTGAATTTTTTTCATTTATATTTAATTTAAACCCATTAATCTTCGTTATCCACAAAAGATACAACACACGCAAAAATGGGCAGCTTACTATTTTATGATTGCGTTACAGTACTTTTAAAAATCGAAGTAATTATTTTAGCCTTTATTAAAACTCTGCTCTGCAAAAATATGAATTTAAGCACTACGATTTAAATGATAAACAAAAGAAACTGTATTTTAGCGCAATAAAAATTCTGGTATGCTTTTCCTCTACAACTTACTAATTCGGATTACTGATTCACTACTCCATTTCGTGGCGCTGTTCAATTCAAAAATCAAGCTTTTTGTTGAAGGGCGAAAAATTGTTTTCTCTACTTTAGAACTGAAGATAAAGCCTTCCGACAAAACAATTTGGTTCCATGCTGCCTCATTAGGCGAATACGAGCAAGGCTTACCCGTAATCGAAAAAATAAGAGAGGAATACCCACTCCACAAAATAGTAATCACTTTTTTCTCTCCGTCAGGTTATGAAGTACGCAAAAATAACACTGTTGCAGACGCAACAGTTTATCTACCATTAGACACTAAAAAAAATGCACAACGGTTCTTGGAAATTGTTCACCCCGACATGGTATTTTTCATCAAGTATGAATATTGGCTGAATTATTTAAATCAACTGAAAATACGAAGTACACCTACTTATTTAATATCGGGAATATTTAGAGAACAACAAATGTTCTTTAAATGGTACGGTGGTTTTTACAGAAAAGCATTAGATACTTTCACCTCCTTTTTTGTGCAAAACGAAGGCTCCAAAAAGTTGTTACAACAAGTAGGAAAGATGAACGTGGCCGTTTCAGGTGATACTCGATTTGACCGAGTTGCCGCTATTTTAGATAAGGATAATACCTTAGATTATATTTCGCAATTCAAAAATGAAACCTTAACCATTGTTGTAGGGAGTTCTTGGCCCAAAGACGAAGCCCTTTTATTGGACTTTATAAACACTAACACCCTGAACTTGAAATTCATAATCGCTCCTCATAACATCAAGCGGGACCAAATTGAACAGTTTAAAAATAGCATCACAAAAAAAGTAGTCTTGTTCTCAGAAAAGGAGGGAGAAAATCTAGCTGATTTTGATGTCTTTATCATCGACACCATTGGTATTTTAACCAAAATTTATAGTTACGCAGACATCGCTTTTGTAGGTGGCGGTTTTGGGAATCCTGGCGTTCATAACTTACTAGAACCTGCTACTTTTGGAGTCCCCATAATAGTTGGTCCTAATTATTCTCACTTTGCGGAAGCGACCGCTTTAGTCAATATGGGCGGATGCGTATCTGTATCTAACAAAGCCGAATTAAACGCTGCTTTGAAAGATTTAATTACAGATGCCAACTTCCGAAGCGAAAAAGGTCATATCTGTAGCACCTTCGTTCAGATGAATAAAGGAGCTACGAATATCATCCTGAAAAACGTAGTTCGATCGCGTCTAGATTACACTCCTAGTCTTGATTAGACAAACGACTATTCGACACTTGGTTGCTTACAATTTGTAGAAATAAGTTCCTGCTTTACCGCAAGGCTAATTTTGAACAACTAACATCAAAAAATCACTTTCCTAAAAATAAAAAACACCCGTTAGGGATCACAGACAAACTAAACAGTATATTATTCTATGACACCCTAATTTACTTACCTTCAATCAACTAAATAGTCAACCGCTTCTAAATCTAAAAACCAACCGTTTTATAGTAACAAAACAAAAATCTGCGGTATCTTAGAATCAGTTCGGAAAAACAAGCTGCGTTTAAGCCCCTTTCAAGCAGTGCTATTGCCATGAAAATGAGCGGATAAAAAAAATTTAAAAAAAAAACAAAAAAAAAATTTACATATCAAATAATTTATATCTTTGCTCCGAATTAATAATTAACCTTTATATTAAATTAAGATGAAAAAAGTATTTTTAAGTTTAGCTGTTGTTGCTGTTTTAACTGTTGTATCTTGTAAAAAATCTGATGCTGCGGCTGAAGAAACTGTTGCTGCTGACACTACTGCTGTAGCTGTTGATACTGTAGCTGTTGTTGATACTATGGCTGTAGCGGTTGATTCTGCTGCTGTTGAAGCACCTGCTGCTGAGTAATTTCAAATTACATCAAAAAAATCAAAGCCATCCGCAACCGCAGATGGCTTTTTTCATTAGTAGTCGTATCTACAAAAAAGGTCTCTGAAATAGTTATTTCAGAGACCTTTTTTTATATTATTAGTACCATTTACATCAATCTTCAAAAGCAAAATTATTATTCGAAAAGTCTAATATTTCCGCCCTTCCTCCATATTTAGTTATTTCAACAATCCCTTTTTGAACCATTAATTCTGTACTATACTTTCTACTCGTTGCCATTACCTCATTTTCGACCACTACCCTAAAGAAATAATTTCCTTTGGTTGTTTTAAACTTTACGTAGGAACAAGTCTCTAAAACCAGTCGTAGGTCCTCTGCCGCCGATTCGCAGTCCATGCGCAACTCGTAAGCATTACTGGTAAAAATTGTCTTTCCCTTTCTGGAAGTAAATTCAAACTTATAAAGACCACTCAACCTTTTACTAATTACAAAACTCGCCATAAATAATTATTAAAAAAAATATGCTACCAGAGACAAAAAATATACTTCCCTTTTTACGACAACTAATCATCAACACGTGGCCTTCCTACTACCGATTATATTTTCAATACAGTCCAATTGCATTATACTATTTAATAATATACCAGAAAAAGTCAGATCCTTTCCGTATTATCCCAAAACACTTTGTACTAAGATATAAATTCGTTTGTTGTAAAACACGGATTTAAGTTAATACCGTTCCAAAAAGGATTCGTTTTTAGACAAAAAAAAAGCTTCAAACTATGTTTGAAGCTTTTTTAGTACTCAGAGCGGGACTTGAACCCGCACGACCATTGCTGATCACTGGATTTTAAGT
>JBLIKD010000110.1:0-4990 GCA_047636275.1 Flavobacterium sp.
AGACTACTTCTTAGTAATTTCTCTAAAAACAGCTTCTAGATTTTTGTTTTTTTGATTGAGTTGAAGGGTTTTTAAACCATTGGCAGTCGCAAAATCAAAGACCGCTGGGCGCATGTCTTTGTCCGCTAAGAATGATAATTCCCAAATCATGTCATGCGTATTTATACATGAAATTAGGTTTTCCATTTTGGCGATAGCCTGTTCTTCTATTTTATAATCAAACTCAACTTCGATCACCTGCTCTTTATCGGCAGAGATTAAATGATTTAGTTTTTTATCAGCTGCGATTTTACCGTTGTTGATGATAATGACACGATCGCATATTGCTTCTACTTCCTGCATGATGTGAGTAGATAGAAAAATAGTTTTATCTTTCCCCGCATTTTTTATGACATCACGTATTTCAATTAATTGATTCGGATCCAAACCAGTCGTAGGCTCGTCGAGAATTAAAACATCTGGATTGTGGAGTAGCGCATTGGCGAGCCCTACACGTTGGCGATACCCTTTAGACAGTTGTCCTATTTTCTTATGACTTTCGGTAGTTAAACCAGTCATTTGTAGTACTTCCTCAATACGTGATTTGGCAACTTTGTAGATATCAGCATTAAAAGCTAAATATTCACGGACATATAAATCCAAATACAACGGATTGTGTTCCGGTAAATAACCGATAGAAAGCTGTACGGCTTTTTGATGCGAGTTTACATCATGTCCGTTCACTAAGGCAGTGCCTTCATCAGCAGAAATATAAGTCGTTAGTATTTTCATCAAAGTAGATTTTCCGGCTCCATTCGGCCCCAAGAAACCAACAATTTCTCCTTTTTTTACAGAAAATGAAATGTTGTCTAATGCTTTTTGGGCACCATAACTTTTAGATATATTATTTACTTCTATTGACATGACGTAGTATTTGTTGCAAAAGTAAACAGAAAAAAGATTGATTTGTTGTTTTTTGAACACATTTAAGAATGAATTTGTTCTTGTTTTTTGTCCCGTTAGGGACTATATGTTGGTAGAAGAATTAGTAATCATGTTAAATTTGTACCGCAGGTAATTAACAAGTTATGGCAAACATACGCCCCCATTACTAATATATTTTATTTCGGTGGATAGAGAGTTCTTTACAGAACAGGACAAGTATTTAAAATAAATAAACATTTTTGTTTTTTTGTAACTTCAATCCTACGGAATAAGATTATAAACAGCATCGTTTTCCCAATTAGATTGATATATTTATAAAAATTTAATAATAGTTTAGAGTATGAGCAAAGTAACTAATGAGACGGGTAGTCTATTTAAAAACTATAGTAGTATAATATGGCTTCTTTGCGGGATTACCGCAGGTAGTATATTGGGTTTGGTTTTTGGTGAAGATGTGGAGGTTATAAAACCGTTAGGAGATATATTTTTAAATTTACTTTTTACAGCAATTATTCCTTTGGTTTTCTTCACTATTGCTTCCTCTATTGCGAGTCTTGAGAAATCAGAAAAGCTAGGAAAATTATTTGTCGTGGTGATTGGTGTATTTTTAAGTACCGTAGTTATTTCGGCAGTATTGATGATGATTGGAGTGCTACTTTTCCCTATTCATCAGGATATTATTATTTCTAATATTCCATTAGAAAGTATGCAGACTGCTAGTCCAGGATCTCAAATCACAGAGTTGCTCACTGCTAATGATTTTTATAAATTACTGTCGAGAGAAAAAATGTTAGCTTTAATTATATTTTCTTTCTTGATTGGATTTGCCAGTTTGCGTTCTGGAGAAAAGGGCGCTCCCTTTAGAAGCTTCTTAAGTTCAGGAGATGAGGTGATGAAACAATTGCTGCACTTGATTATGAAAACGGCGCCAATAGGATTAGGCGCTTATTTTGCTTATCAGGTGGGGATATTTGGGCCTCAATTATTTGGTTCATATGCAAAGCCATTGGGTCTTTATTATGGCGTTTGTGCTTTCTACTTTGTGGTATTTTTTAGCTTCTATGCTTTTATTGCTGGAGGGACAAATGGATTTAAAGTTTTTTGGAGCAATAATATTACACCTGCTTTAACCGCTTTAGGAACTTGCAGCAGTATCGCCACCATTCCAGCTAATCTGGAAGCAACAGAAAAGATGCACATACCAGCACATATCAGGAACATCGCTATTCCGCTAGGAGCGCCTTTACATAAAGATGGTTCTAGTATGTCCTCTATTATCAAGATTGCTGTTATTTTTGCGATGTTCGGAAAAGACTTTACGGATCCGCATACGCTGCTGATCGCGTTAGGGATTACAATAATAGTTTCAGTAGTCGAGGGCGGAATTCCAAATGGGGGATACATAGGAGAGATTTTGGCAATCACTATTTACGGTTTTCCAATGGAACAGGCTTTGCCGGCAGCCATGATTGTGGGAACTTTAGTAGATCCTATGGCGACATTGCTAAATGCGAACGGAGACGTAGTTTCAGCGATGTTGATTACCCGAATTTCAGAAGGGAAGAAGTGGCTTTCAAACACGTTGACTACATAAGCTGTAGTCGTAATTTTTTATCAAGTAAAAGCAACCTCTTTTATTACGGAACCTGTTTATGGGCAGTTGCTTAAATATTATTTTAGCGCCTTTTTTTTAACTATTATGTAATTAATAAGTGGTTTTGTGGAGAATTTCTTTTTTGTTTAGTAAAACACGATTTTTTGTTTGGTGGATTCGAAATAATTTATAAATTAGCAAAAAATTAATACAACGGGAATATAATGTTAAACAACCGATTTTATTTTAGCAATACTTATTATTTCTTCTGGAAAGAGGGCAGGGATTGTGGTATGGTTATTTAATTAAAAAATTAAATTTATAATTATAAATATACAATCCCGATGAAAATCGGGATTTTTTTTTGCTTAAAAGTTTGTCATATGAATGCGAAAATTGCGATACAGGGTATAAAAGGCTCCTTTCATCATCAGGTGGCACAGGAATATTATGAGCATAGTGTAGTAGTGGATGAGTGTTTGTCTTTTGAAGAATTGGTAGATAGTTTGCTGTCGGGAAGAGCTGAGCAAGCGGTTATGGCTATAGAAAATTCAATTGCAGGTCCTATAATTCCTAATTATGCTTTGATAGATAAGTATAATCTACATATAATAGGAGAGCATTACCTACGGATTCATCAAAATTTGATGGCGCTTAAAGGACAAGGAATAGAAGATATTGTGGAAGTGCATTCGCATCCGATGGCACTGTTGCAGTGTATGGACTTCTTTAAAAAGTATCCGAAAATAAAATTAGTCGAGGATAAAGATACTGCCGAAACAGCTCGTAGAATTCAGGAAAAACAATTGAAAGGGATTGCGGCAATAGCTAGTCTAACTGCTTCTGAAATGTATAATTTGGAAATTTTAGCACCAGAAATTCAGACGATAAAAAATAACATGACTCGTTTTGTCATTATTAAAAAAGAAAATTCATTTCTGCCTGAAGAAGATATCAATAGAGCTTCTTTGAAATTTGAATTGGATCATAAACGTGGCAGTCTAGCAGCAGTGCTAAATGTCATGAGTGATTGCAAAATGAATTTAACAAAAATTCAATCGCTACCAAAGATAGAGACGCCATGGAAATATTCTTTTTTTGTAGATGTGACTTTTGAAAAGTATGCGGATTATGCTAAAACAAAAGCGTTATTAGAAATTATGGCAGAATACTTTAAAGTGTTAGGGGAATATAAAAACACGAAACCATAAGGCTTCCTAGCCTTCGAACAGAGAATTGAGAATACCGTTAATTATATAAAAGTAAGATTGAATGAAAACTGCAAGACGTTTAGACATAATTGAAGAATATTATTTCTCTTCTAAATTGAGAGAAGTACGACAATTGGCTTTAGAAGGGAAACCGATTATCAATATGGGAATTGGAAGCCCAGACTTGCGGCCATCACAATCCGTTATTGATGCTGTGAAACTAGCGCTCGAAGATGAAAATGCACATCAGTATCAGAGTTACCAGGGATTGCCTGAATTGCGAAAAAGTATGGCTGATTTTTATTTGAACAATTATGAGGTAGCCTTGAATCCGAATACGGAAATTTTGCCTTTGATGGGTTCTAAAGAAGGTATTATGCATATTTCATTGGCTTTTTTAAATGAAGGAGATGAAGTTTTGATTCCGAATCCAGGGTATCCAACATATACTTCAGTAACGAACTTAGTAGGGGCTTTGCCGGTCTATTATGATTTAAAAGAGAGTACGGATTGGGAACCTGATTTTGAAGCTTTAGAAAAATTAGATTTAACTAAGGTGAAAATTATGTGGATTGGTTATCCGCATATGCCAACAGGAGCAAGGGGAAGTTTGGACTTGTTTGAAAAGTTAGTGGCTTTTGCCAAAAAACATCAAATATTGCTAATTAACGACAACCCGTACAGTTTTGTTTTGAATGATAATCCGATTAGTTTGTTGCAGGTTAACGGCGCTAAAGAGGTGGCGCTAGAACTCAACTCTTTGAGTAAAACCTTCAACATGGCAGGATGGAGAGTGGGAATGGTATTAGGAAATGCGAAGGCGATTGACGCCATATTGAAAGTAAAAAGCAATATGGACAGTGGTATGTTTTTCGGAATTCAAAAAGGAGCAATTGCTGCGCTGAACAGTGACAAATCTTGGTTTGATTCGATGAATGAAATTTATAAAAAACGCCGCGTTTTGACGGAGCAGTTAGCCGAAAAGTTAGGTTGTAAAGTACATAAAGAAGGAGTTGGCTTATTTGTTTGGGCTAAATTACCAGCAGGAAGTGTATCTGCAGAAAAGTTTATTGATCAGATTTTACAAGAGAAGTCTATTTTTATAGCACCGGGAACCATCTTTGGAAGTAACGGAGAGGGATATATCCGATTTGCATTGTGTGTGAAAGAAGAAAAAGTACAGGAAGCAATTAATCGATTTTGATTTTTCCCAGCCCTGTCCGAAGGAGTGGGCGACGATTTTGATGTGTGTCAAGTAGTG
>JBLIKD010000111.1:0-4918 GCA_047636275.1 Flavobacterium sp.
AAATCGATGACTATTGAAGCTAGACAAAAGCTAACTAAGATTCGTCCCGTTACTATTTCACAAGCATCAAGAATCAGCGGAGTTTCTCCAAGTGATGTATCGGTGTTGTTGATTCATATGGGAAGATAAGAAAGTGTTCAGCAGTCAGGTTAATCGATGGTTGTAAACGGAATACTAATATGTTCCACGTGAAACTATGTTTTAATATACTAATAATCGTAAGGAATTTATTTTTTTTAGATTCGAGGATAGTGTAGAAAATTGATTTATCATTACAAGAGGAAGAGTTGTTATTTCAATTTTGGAATACGGAATGTTCCTGGGGATTAAATCATGAAACAATTTATTGTTTTGTGTTTAACAATAGTTTCAAACACAGAACAGTATTTACTAGTCCATGAAGTAAACAAAATCCAACGGTGGGCATTTACTTTTTTTAGAAATGATGAAGATTGATTCGTGATACTTTTAGATAAAAATAATCAAGGAAGTGGTAAATGTTCTTTATTGATGGAAAAACTAAAAAAGAATAAAAATAGTTTTAATGGATGGGTTGTAGATCATGAAAATGACGTGAAGTAAAATAAAGAGTACTATAAATTTCCCTTGTTGTTTTATGTTAAAAATGGATTTGTAAAATGTAAAAAAATGAGAATTAAAAATCATAAAATATCGGTGTTCAAAATAAGTAGGGAGCACTAACTAAAAATATAAAACCCTAAAAGTGATAACTTCATTTTTAGGGTTTGCTATAAAAACAAACCAAATCACCTGTAACTCTAAAATGGATATTTCAAATAAAAAACATTTCCTTACTGTAAAAGATCATTCTGTTTCCAAAGAGATCTTTGACTTATACCACGACGAAACTACGGACATGTTAATTACATATCCGCAACCCAGTTTAGATGACTTGGGTAAGTATTATGAAAGCGAAGATTATATTTCGCATACGGATGGTAAACGATCGTTATTTGAACAAGCATACCATTTTATAAAAAGTATAGCCTTAAAAAACAAGTTGCGTTTGATCAATTCACAGCAGCCTGATAAAGGAAGTATTTTAGATATCGGTGCGGGAACTGGAGATTTTTTGGCGGTGGCAAAAGAGAATGGTTGGAAAACAGTAGGAGTGGAGCCAAGTGATAAAGCAAGAGCTATTGCATTGAAAAAATCAGTTTCTTTTGTCGAAGATACTTCGGGATTAGAAAGTCATTCTTTTGACGTGATTACCATGTGGCATGTTTTAGAACATGTTCCTAATTTAGATAAACAAATAAAAGAATTGAAACGATTGCTAAAATCTTCAGGTACTTTAATCGTAGCAGTCCCTAACTTTAAATCTTTCGATGCAAAACATTATGGCACTTTTTGGGCGGCCTATGATGTGCCGATCCACTTCTGGCACTTTTCGAAAAAAGCGATAAAAATACTTTTTGAAAAAGAAGACATGCAATTAGAAAAAGTATTGCCGATGAAATTTGACTCTTTTTATGTTAGCCTGTTATCTGAAAAGTACAAACACGGAAAAATGAATTTTGTTACTGCTTTTATTGTAGGATTGCAGTCTAATGTGAAGGCAAAGCAAAATTTTGAATATTCGTCCCACATTTATGTTCTGAAAAACAAGTAAATTGAATTATAAGGCGATTTAAGCCCTAATTATTGCTTCAATCAACAATTGTATTAATTATTTTTAGTTTGCGGCTTATTTAAGAGCTATCAATATCATTTTTTATAGAAATAAGCTATAAACATGTTCCTAACAATAATTAAAATTGATAATAAAATTTTTAGCCAATTTTTAAAGTTTACGAGGATACTATCTTATTTTTCATATTTTTGCTGTACATACATAAATCACAAATAAACCAAAATGAAAAAAGTATTATTAATTATTGCAATTTCTATTTCAGTTGTTGCTTGTAACAAAAACGCAGAAGTTAAAGAAGTTAAAACGGCTTATGTAGATACTTCGGTGTTGATGAAAGAATATACTGAAGCAAAAGATCTTGAAGCAAAATATAAAGCACAGGCTGAAGAAAAAGGAAGACAACTAGATGCAGAGATCAAAAGATTCAAACAAGACGCTGCTAATTTTCAAAGTCAAGCGCAAGCAAACGGTCAGGCTTGGGCACAGCAGAAAGGAGCTGAATTACAAAAAAGAGAGCAACAATTGAGTTATGCGCAACAAGCATTATCGCAGCAGTTGCAACAAGAAAGTGGAACAGAAATGGACACACTAGTAAGTGGAGTAAAAAAATTCATCAAAGCATACGGTAAAGAAAAAGGATATTCTTACATCTATGGTACGGGTGATGCAGCATCTGTATTATATGCTGAAGATAAATATGACATTACAAAAGACATTGTAAAAGCATTAAACGACAAGTACAAAACAGCTGCTAAGACAGAAGATAAAGTAGAAGATAAAGTAGAAGTTAAAACAGAAGAAAAGAAATAATTTTCCTTTTTTATAACCATCAAAAACCTCCATTCTTGAACTAGAATGGAGGTTTTTTTTGGAGCAGTTCTTTCGGTACGGATTATCATGCAGTCGCTTTGTTTCGTGTCTTAAAAGAGAATTTAATCCTTAAAAAAAAGTACTTTTACAATCTTGTATTTAGATTTTTTACAGAAATTTTTAAAAGTAGTCGAATACATTCCGTCTCTAATCTATACGCCCCATGCAAACTGTTTCTGAAGCCGCCGCTTATACCCTACAATTCATCAACCAAACCCAGCGCTCTGTCTTTCTAACTGGAAAAGCAGGTACGGGGAAAACTACCCTTTTAAAGGAAATCATCGCGACCACCCATAAGAATACGGTCGTAGTGGCTCCTACGGGTATAGCCGCTTTGAACGCGGGTGGTGTCACGATTCACTCTATGTTTCAATTGCCATTTGGAGGTTTTATTCCAGCTTTTGGTGTTGATTCCCAATTCACCGATACCGTAAAATTTGAGTCGAAGGATACCTTGCGTCGGCATTTTAAGATGAGCGGATTGAAGAAATCGGTGATTCGTAATATGGAATTACTGGTAATTGACGAAGTAAGTATGCTGCGTGCTGATTTGCTGGACGCCATGGATTACATGATGCAAACAGTGCGCAAGAATACGAATCCTTTTGGTGGAGTACAGGTGTTGTTTATTGGTGATTTATTGCAATTACCACCGGTAATTCGGGATGAGGAATGGCGTACGCTTCGCAACTATTACAAAGGAAAATTTTTTTTTCATTCGCATGCTGTACAGCAAAGTCCGCCATTGTACATTGAGTTGTCAACCATATACCGTCAGACTGACACTGAGTTCATTTCGGTTTTGAATAATTTACGGAATAATCAAATTACCGCAGCTGATGTTCAAGCACTGAATAAGTACGTTAAACCTGATTTTGATTTAAAAAATAACAAAGGCTATATCACCCTGACGACTCACAATGCAAAAGCGGATGCGATGAATGCACAAGCTTTGGAAGATCTAAAAGGGGAGTTGATTACCTACAAGCCGGATATCGTTGGTGATTTCCCCGAGAAAATCTTCCCGATAGAGGAGCGTTTAAAATTAAAACTAGGGGCGCAGGTCATGTTCGTAAAAAATGATCTGTCAATGGACAAGAATTATTTCAACGGAAAAATGGGAGTCATAAAATCTCTTTCGAGTCAGGAAATTCTTGTTCATTTTCCTGAAGAAGACAAAACGATAGAAGTCGAAAAATACGAATGGCAGAATATTCGATATAAAATTGATCCTGCAACAAAGGAAATAGAGGAGGAGGTTTTAGGGACTTTTGTCCATTACCCGATTAAGCTAGCTTGGGCAATTACGGTGCATAAAAGCCAGGGATTGACTTTTGATAAAGCCGCTATTGATGTGTCGCAGGTTTTTATGCCAGGTCAGGCCTATGTTGCATTATCGCGTTTGCGCTCGTTAGAAGGGCTGATTTTGCTATCTCCGTTGCGTATGAACGGGATTTCTAACGATCAAGATGTGATGGATTATTCATTAAACAAGGCTTCAGAAGAATTATTGAAAAACTCTCTGCATTTTGAAACTAAGAATTTCATTCATAATTATTTAATGCACAGTTTTGATTGGGCTACTTTAGCCCAAGAATGGCGCAACCATAAATATAGCTACGGTGACAAGTCTGAAAGTTCAGCCAAATCGAAACACGCACTTTGGGCCACGAAGCAAATGGAAGCCATCGACGCTCTTTTAGATCCATCCAAAAAATTCATGGGGCAGCTGAATAAAATCTTCAATAATGAGACTGTCGATTTAGTCCACGTTTCTGAGCGGATTCAAGCCGCTTTCGGTTATTTCTTAAAACCTATGGATGAGCTAGTTTTTGAACTCCTTTGGAAACTAGAAGAAGTGAAGCGCATCAAGAAAAGTAAGGCTTATTATGACGAATTAATTGTACTGGAAGAATTACAAACCAAAGCCGTTTTACGTTTGATGAAAGCCAAGCTTTTGATTGAAACGGTCGTTGCCGGAGAACCCATTTCGAAGGAAAAACTGACCTCTGAAGAAATAAAGCGATACATCAGCAGAAAAACCGAAGCGATTCAAAACCAATTTAAGAAAGAAAATGTGACTTTGATTGAGGACCAAGCCGACTTGCAACGCTATACTTCTAAAAAAGTGAGTAAGAAAGCACCTAAGAAATCGACTGTTCAGGAAACCTATGAATTGTGGGTAGAAAAGAATTCAATTGCAGATATCGCTACTATCAGAGTACTTACAAAACAAACTATTTACGCGCATTTTGTTCAACTGATACAAACCAAAGCCGTGTCTATTACTGAGGTTTTACCTGATGATAAAATACAGACCTTAGCGCAAGCTTTCCAAGGTTATAAAGAGGAATCGCTCAATGCCTTAATGGAGAAAAACAGTGATAAATTCAC
>JBLIKD010000112.1:0-4891 GCA_047636275.1 Flavobacterium sp.
CTCTCTGTAGCTGTTGGGTACATAATTGGTTTGCCTCCAATTCTCCTAGAATAGACTAAATCCCCTTTACTAAAGAGGTCGGTGCCTTCCGTGAAAAAGGGTCTGTTTTCATTAAACTGTTGCTCGAATGGGCCCAGATTTAGTATCTGGTCGTCGTATTTAGTCTGGCCAAAATCAGGAATCAGTATGGCGTCAAGGGTAAAAGCGTCATTAATCCCATATTTGATATCTAACCCTCCTTTCAAGGTGCCTACTGTTTTTTGGCGTGCATTAGCATTGACATAAAAGGAAGAATAGGGCATCAGGAATAGGCGGGTAGGGGGCTTTATATTTGCTATTCCTTCAAGAATTCCGGTTTGTTGTGTGAAAGTGCCAAGTTTTGAATCAATAAAGTTCCAAGTGTATTTTTGTCGGGATCGTTTTATTTCCCGAAAGAAGTTAAGACCCCAAGTTTGTTTTTTTTCTTCAGAAAAGCGTAGAGCGGCATAGGGTATTCTCATTTCTACCACCCACCCAAAATTAGTAATGATTGCTTTGCTTTTCCATATGGCATCCCAGGAGTAATCCTCTCCATTGGTATCTGTTGTTATGCAGTCTAATTGTCCATCAGCGGCGTTTACAAAAAACTGGAAATCTTGCTGGCCATCATTAAAGCCATTGATAAAAACGCCAAAAACGTCTGAGATACCATAACTGTCCCGTTGTGAAATCTCTTTTCTAATTTTATTGGGTTCGTCGTCATATAATAGGGCGGCAACATAGATAGCATCATTATCATAAAGTACTTTTACGATTGTCTTCTTATTTTCGGGAATTGGCCGTCCGTTATCAGGCTGAGACATTATAAAGCCGGTAGCCTCTGGAGTGGACTGCCATATGACTTCATCCAGCTTCCCGTCAATGGTGATATCGTCGGTGGTAAACTTAGTTTGTAATACTTTTTTTTGGCTGTAGCCAAAGGTAAAAACGAAAATAAAGAATGTAAAAAAAAGGTATTTCATGAAATAGGCTATAGATGAAACGGAAATAATAGGAATCCATTTTTTAGATGTTAAGGACATTGTATGAATAATACTTAATCCTACTCAAGATAGTAGACTGATCTCAAAAGTGATTGTTACACTTTGACAGCAGAGATTTAGAACTTATTTTTAATAACATTGTAATCAATGAAATAACGGACGCTTACTGATAGGATATTAGTCATATTGCTATCAAAGACATTCTTCAGATTTGTGTTTAGTCTTCTTTCAACATTGCGACTGCCTTCTTGAGCATAGTTGCGGTATAATATTGACAATTCACTTGCTGGTGCAAACCACCAAGAATAAGACAAATCAAGGTTCCATGAGTTGAAATTTCTATTTCTATTTAAGAGGTAGGTGTTATTTGGAGATAAAGCACCATCATTTTGTAAGGTAAAGAACGCTTGATTGTCAGAATAGGACCAATAATAACGTGCCGTTAAATTAAGGGTCATTTTATCGTTAATCGAATATTTACCGGTCAAGTCATTTTGCAATATTTCTCTATTTCTTTTTCCTATGATGATATCCGAACTTTCAAAACCAACCCAGCCAAGGTCATTTGTTTTATTATTGTAATCTATTATAAGATAGATTGAAAACTTGTCGTTAAATCTGTACTTTGGCGCAACTGCGATTCCGTAGTTAGACCTTCCTTCTTGGTCGAATTTTGCGAAATTCAACGTAAAATCAAAAGTGAAAGCATTATTTCTATTAAATTCAACACCTGAATAACCACTTATACTTTTAGGTACTTGTAAATACCGACCAAAAATTCTAGGTTCATAAAAATCGTATGCTTCAAAAGGTTTGATGTCTAGACCAAGCTCAAAATAATGATTACGCTTTGTAGTGGCTTTAATTGTTGGCTTGTAATACCCTTCTTGTAGTTTTCCAGTAGTATTGTCATATGCTAAACTAAACTCATTTTGAAACTTGAAGGTATTGAATTGCTTTGTGGGATTTAAAATTCTGTAGCTTAGATTGGAGTATAGATTGTTAAAATTATTATAGAAATTTATTCCCAGATCATTGTTGTCATAGTCTCTGGAGGTATATCTTCCGGATAGAGAATACCTATATTTCCCGCTTGTTTTGGCGAAATTTAGAGATGTTTTAAAGCCATTATAGTCTTCGATGGCATTGATTGAGCTGTATTTAAAATCACCATATAAGTTATAGGAATTTGCTTTAGTGCTTAAGTCAAATAATAAAGCGGAGACGTTAGCGTCTCTAAAACTCCCATTTCGGGTTGTGTTCGTGTTGACAAATGATACAGATGAGTTTTGTCTAAAGCGTTGATCTAATACTAAAACATTATAGTTGGTTAGCGGTTCAACAACTTCTTTACGCCTTTCTTTGGTTGCTGTATTTTCTAGTGTTGCAGATGTCTTTTCAGTAATAGCGTTCAGAAATCCAATACCTAGTCCTTTTTCAGTTCTTCCAGACACTTTTACGGCATTGATTAAATTTACAGAACTCGGGTAGTTAGTCACTTCTTCATTTGCTGCGATATCAGGGTAGGTGCTTGGTGCTCCTCCAATTCTTCTAGAATAAAATAGGTTTCCAATGTTGAATAAATTAGTTCCTTCTGTGAAAAAAGGTCTATTTTCATCTAGCCTTTGTTCGAAAGGTTCGAGGTTCAATATGGCGTTATCAAATTTAGTTTGTCCAAAATCAGGTACTAGAATGGCATCTAAAGTAAAAGAGTCATTGATACCATATTTGACATCAAGGCCCCCTTTAAAAGTTCTATCGGCTGTAAAATCATCTTGCTGATAATAAGCGGATACATAGGGAATGAAGAAAAGGCGTATTGGAGGTTTAATGTTTTCTATTCCTTCAAGTGTTCCTGCTTGAGTAATTACAGCGCCAATTTTCGTGTTGACGCGATTCCAAGTGTATTTTTGAACATCACGTTTTATTTCACGCATAAAGTTTAATCCCCAAGTTTGTTTTTTGGCGTTGGAAAAGCGCAAAGCGGCATAAGGAATCTTCATTTCAACAACCCATCCAAAATCAGTGATAGTGGCTTTGCTTTCCCATATCGCATCCCAGGAAAAATCTTCATTCCCCTCTGTAGCTAGACAGTCCATTTGAATATTAGCTGCACTTACAAAGAACCTAAAGTCTTGCTGACCATCATTAAACCCGTTTATAGACACTGAAAAATGATCAGATACACCAAAGACATCACGATTTGTTATTTCTTTCTGAATTTTGTTAGGCTCGTTATCGTGTAACATTGCCGAGATGTAGATGGCTTCGTTATCGTATAAAACTTTTACTTCTGTTTTCTTATTGATATTGATTGGTTTCCCATTGTCAGGCTCAAACATGATGAAGTCAGTTGCAATATTGGAGTCTGTAATCCATGCTTGTTCGTTGATTGAGCCATCAATTATAATGCTTTCGTTTGTTGATTGTGCAAAAAGAGTTTTTTTCTGACCTGAAGCATCCAAAGTAATAAAAAGGGCTGAAAGTAAAATAAAATAATAGAACTTTGGCATGAATTGTGGTTTGGTTAAAGCAAAAGTAGCAAAATTAACATAACTATCAAGTTCTGTGATAAATTATTAAGGATCACAAATAGAGTGGAAACGGTCAAAAATTCCTTAATAAAGCTATTCGAACTCCTGATTTGATAAATTTAATACTCTTGCAAGCCTCAATTAGTTATTTAAAACAATTAAAAACAATGATTTATAAAATATTTCCTGCCCTGCTTCTTATAGTTGTTTCCTTTTCTACTAGTAATTTGTTTTTCCCACATATTAATACAGAAAATAAAACAGAAGTTTATAAAGCCACAGAAAACACGTCTGAAGGTAATGCTGAGGTCGTCTACAATAATTTAAATTCTAATCAATTTCCATTACCCAAACTAGAAAGCTTCACAAAAGCTCTTAAGGGGTTTTATTTGTTGAAAGAGAAAGGATTAGTTAGTAAAAACGTACTGACTTTGATTGACTTTAGCATGTCCTCTAACACTAAAAGACTTTGGGTAATCAATCTTACCACCAATACCATTTTGTATAATTCTCTTGTTGCTCATGGGAGGAATACAGGAAATGAATTTGCTACCAGCTTTTCAAATTTAGCTCAATCGTATAAGAGTAGCCTTGGATTTTATGCAACGGGTGAAATATACAGCGGAAAACACGGAAAATCACTCCGATTAGATGGTTTGGAAAAAGGCATTAATAGCAACGCCAGAGAAAGAGCGATTGTTATACATGGAGCAGAATATGTTTCTAGTTCGTTCATACAAAACAACAAACGATTAGGAAGGAGTTTAGGTTGTCCATCGCTTCCTATGAATTTATCAAGCGAAATAATACAAACTATTAAGGATAAGTCTTGTTTGTTTATCTACTATCCGTCAAATAGTTATAAAGGAACCTCTAAACTAATTTCTTAAAGTTTATTTAAATACAGTTAAAAAGGAGCTGTTTGTGATCATGAAATGTGTTTTATTGCTGTCAGTGCTTTAAAAAAAAGCCACAAATTAGCTATTTTTTTAAGTTATAGTCTCTCATAAGTAGGCTATCAATGATGCTATTTTTCAAACAGTTGGTGGGTTCTCTGCCATTTTATAGACCAAAGTTCGTGTCTTTTTTGTGTGACTAGAAGGGGAATCCGTTCGTTTAAGAAAATTATTTTTTATAGTAGTACTATTTTTCACAATCGCAAAGTCGTGTTTCCCTTCTGTTGGGTTTCCAAAATTGCGATTCTCCGATTTTGAGATTGGCTATTTTGTTCAAATCGTAGAGAGAATTTATGCTACGACGAAACTTGGCTTATTATTTTCAGTTTAAAAAAGAGTAGGGCGATACCCGAATCGCAAGTATCAACTGCACTATCTA
>JBLIKD010000113.1:0-4547 GCA_047636275.1 Flavobacterium sp.
ACTAAATACTATTTGCCAAGATAAACCCACTCGTCCAAGCATTCTGGAAGTTAAATCCACCCGTAATCGCATCGATATTCACGATTTCACCTGCGAAATATAGGTTTTCATGTAGCTTGCTTTCCATGGTTTTGAAATTAATTTCTTTTAAATTAATTCCACCGGCAGTAACAAATTCTTCTTTAAAAGTACTTTTTCCATTCACTTGAAAAGTGCCGTTTGTCAATTGATTGGATAAGTTTTGCAATTGTGTTTTGGATAAATCGGCCCATTTGGTTTCGGCTTCAATTCCAGAGGCTAGCACTAGGCTTTCCCACAAACGGTTTGGGAAGTCAAACGGTGACTTTTTGGAAACCGCTTTTTTGGCGTGTTCTTGTTTTAACGCTTTCAGTATTTTTTCGGCTTCGTCGGTTTCTAGATCACATAACCAATTGACAAATATGGTAAACTGATAATTTTTATCATGTAAAATTCGGGCTCCCCAAGCTGATAATTTCAAAACTGCGGGCCCACTCATTCCCCAGTGCGTGATCAAAAGAGGACCTGTCGATTCTAGTTTGGTGTCTTTTACTTTTACCGTTACATGTGCCGCGACGCCTGGTAATTCCTTTATGCGGGGATCTTTGATGTTAAAAGTGAATAGGGAAGGGACTGGGCTTACAATTGCGTGACCGTAAGTCTGCATCATTTCCCATATTTTGGGGTTGCTTCCGGTAGCAAGGATTAATTTTTCAGCAAGATAGTTCTCGTTTTGTGTTTCTATTTTCCATACTGCCTCTTTTTTGAATAGAGACTGTACGCTTTGTCCTGTCAAGACTTCGATTCCTAGTTTTTGAGTAGCGTTAAGAAAACATTCGATAATAGTTTGGGAGGAATTAGAAACGGGAAACATCCGTCCGTCGTCTTCAGTTTTTAGTTCTACGCCATGTTTTTCAAACCATTCGATGGTGTCGCCAGAAGAAAATTGATGGAAAGGTCCGCGCAATTCTTTCTCGCCACGAGGATAATATTTCACCAACTCATTAGGTTCAAAACAAGCATGGGTAACATTGCAACGCCCTCCACCAGAAATACGAACTTTCTGAAGTACGTCTGCACCGCGCTCTAGAATTGCTACTTTTAATTTTGGGTTTTTCTCCACAATATTGATTGCCGTAAAAAAACCTGCTGCTCCACCACCTACTATTATTATATCAAAATTTTGGTTCATATTCTATCTGGAAAATCGCTGATGATTCCGTTTACGTTAAATGATTTTATTTTTTTTATGTCTTCTGGTTCGTTCACTGTCCAAGGGAAAACTTGGAACCCCTTCTCCTGTAATTTAGCCGTATTCTCTGCAGTTAACAAATGGTAATCAGGATGAATTGAGCGTGCCTGAATAAATTTGGCGAAAGCCAAAGCCAAATCTAATTTTTCTTCGGTTAATACACCAATCCGTATTGCTGAATTTAAAAAGACAACTTGCTGCAAGGCATTCCAATCAAAACTGGAAACTATGAATTGGTTGTAGTTCCAGTGTTTGTCCGCAATAAAATTTTCAATTAAATCAACTACTTTGTCTGCAGTTTCATAGCTTTTCAATTCAATATTCACCTCGCATTTTTGATTAATGAGGTTTAATACTTCGGATAAAGTGGGGATATGCTGCCCCTTTTCCATTTTAAATTGTTTCAGTTCCAATACTGAGAATTGGTTTACAGCTCCTTTTCCGTTGGTTGTCCGGTCAACTGTCTCGTCATGAATGACCATTAATTCACCATCCGCACTCAAATGCACATCTAATTCAATTAGGTCGACCTGTAGATCAATTGCTTTGTGAAAACCAATAAGGGTATTCTCCGGTTCATAACCTCTAGCGCCACGATGACCTATTTTCAGCATTGGATTGATTTTTTACAAAGGTAACATAAATAAAAAACCCCAAATACAAATTGATGCATTTGGGGTTTCTAAATTATAAAAGAAATTATTTTTGCTCTTTAGTAGGTGTATTGATTTCGTTTGAAGCAGCTGATTTAACTTCTTCAGGTTTGTCATCACCTTTTAAATAGGTTGGCAAGTTTAATCCAGCCATATTGAAGAGGTCATTTAAAGGAGGAACAGTTTTCATCATTCCAGCAACAAAGTTAGCAGTTGAACCAGCTCCGTTATCTCCGTTGTTTCCAGAATCCCAAACAGTAATTTTATCAATTTTGATGTTTTTAACTGCTTCTACTTGAGTTCTAACTAATTCAGGTAATTTTTCAATTAATAATAATTGGAACGCTTTTGTTGGGTCGCCACCGGCTGCACTAACTACTTCACGATATCCTTCGGCTTGTTTGGTTAAGATTTCATAGAGACCTTTTGCTTCAGCTTCCATTTTTGCAAAGATGGCATCAGCTTCCCCTTTTGCTAATTCTCTTGTTTTTTCAGCTTCTGCTTGTGCATCAATAATTGCTTTTTGTTTTGCAATTTGAGCAGGAATAACGACATTGGCATTCTGTGTAGAACGTTCTCTTTCGGCACGAGCATCCTCTGCTTTTTGCTCCGCTACATAAGATTCTTCTAATGCTTTTGCACTTTGTACTTTTTCAGATGCTAAAGCAGTTCGCAACGCTTCTGCTTCACGCTCGCGACGTGTTGCTTCTGATTGTGCAATTGCGATTCTAGCTTCATTTTCACCTTTAATTGCAACCGCATTGGCTTCAGATGTTTTTACACGAGTATCTCTTTGAGCTTCCGCTTTACCAATACTTTCATCTTTAAAAGCAGCAGCGATACTTACTTCTCTGTCCTTATTAGTAATAGCAATTTTTACATCACGATCTCTATGAGTTTCAGCAATTTGAACGTCTTTCTCACGATCAGCCATTGCTTTTCCTGTTTCTCCAATTTTTTCTTGTTCGGCAACCGAAATTTTAGCTTCGTTTATTGCTTTTGCAGCAGCTTCTTTTCCTAAAGCTTCAATATATCCAGATTCATCTTTGATATCCGTAACGTTAACGTTGATTAATTTTAATCCAATTTTCTTTAATTCAGAATCAACATTTTTTGAAATATTTTCTAGGAATTTATCTCTATCAGAGTTGATTTCTTCAATTGTCATTGTTGCAATAACTAAACGCAACTGACCAAACAGAATATCTTTTGCAAGCTCTTGAATTTGCTCAGGAAGTAAGCCTAATAAACGTTCTGCAGCGGTATTCATACTTTCGGGTTCAGTAGAAATAGCTATGGTAAAACGGCAAGGAACATCGACACGAATATTTTGACGCGATAGCGCATTCGTTAAATTGGCTTCAATAGAAAGAGGTTTTAAATCTAAATATTGATAATCTTGAACAACAGGCCAAATAAAAGCACCACCACCGTGTATACATTTAGCAGACGTTCCGCCTGTACGACCATAAATAACAAGGATTTTATCTGAAGGACATCTTTTGTAACGAGAAATAATCGTTAAAAAGGTTACAAAAACAACAAATACGGCAACAACAATAATAATAATTTCAGTCATGGTTTAGTTTAATTTAATTTTTTTCTACGATTAATAAGTTGCTTTCTACGGCAACTACTTTCACTGTAGCATTAGAAGGAAGTTTTTCAGTCGAAAGAGTCATAGCGTCTAATTCATGGATTGCTCCATTTACGCTAATTAGTACTTTTCCTTTTCCTGATTTTGCTTCAGGAATAGTTAAGTAGACTTGGGCCGTTTTATGAAGTGTGCTTTCAATCTTAAAGCTATTATTCTCAGATAGTTTTAAGATTTGTTTGATTAAGAAAAAGAAAATAGCAACGAATAATAGTCCAACTATAACGGAGATAATAATCAATACTGTTTTGTTTTCTATGGAGTTGTAAAATGAAATTCCAGTCCAACTAAATCCTAATAGAAAGTTGATCAAGTTCCGTAAAGTGAAGATTTCAAAGGGTAATTCAACATCTCCAGTGTCAGAATCCATGTCTGTTTCTCCGTCACTTAAGCCAAGAAATGTCATAATAGTTTGGAGTCCGAAAAATAAGCTTACCGGTAACGCAATGTACCAGAAAGCTTTTAGTAAAGGGTCATAGTTTTCTAAAAAGTTCATAGGCAAGATTTAGTTGTACTAATTAGACGACAAATTTGCAAAAAGTTACAGCGGGATAGAAATAAAACTAATAAGTGTGCTTTATTGCAATGAGATCTTAAATAAAACCCCTTTGAAAGTTGTAGTAGGGATGGTAGCTAATGCCAGGCTTAATAGAAAACACTTTTTTATTCCTTAGCCTTCTTGTAGACCAATAGGCCTAAATGTAAGAAAAGAGTGTCTGTTCTTAAAAGTAAGCTTTTTTAAAAGAGAGTCAGTATGGGTTTTTTAATTGGTGATTTGTAACCAATGCATTTGATCCTAAAATTAATTTTGAAGTTTTTCGTTATTTATCTTTTTTCTAGTAATAGGATGTCAAAATCAGTTCGGATTTTAATTTTTCCTCTAGAGACTTTTTCGATCTTTCCAGAATAAGCATCTCTAACTCGCGTTCCGTCTGCAAATACAGCGGACACGTCCAGTACTTTTCTGCCA
>JBLIKD010000114.1:0-4499 GCA_047636275.1 Flavobacterium sp.
AGTGGTTGGAACAAAAAGCTACTCGGGTTGGGATGCTTTTGTTAAACAGAATGAAGAAAGAGTAAAAAAGTGATCAGTATTCAGTTTTTACAAGCTAAATAGGAGATCTCAAGATTTATTAGCTTATTGGAAATCGTTTGCATTAGCAATGAAGATTTTTGATAGCACAAAATCATTTCCTAAAGAGGAAATTTATTCATTAACGGATTAAATTAGGCGATCCTGTAGAAGAGTTCTAGTTACACTAGCTGAAGCATATAGAAAAAGGATTTACCCAAAACATTTTTACAGTAAATTAACTGATTGTGATAGAGAAAACCCAGAGACGCAAGTTTGGTTAGAATCTACTTTTAAAAATATTTCAGAACTAATTTATTATGAATTTATTTTTGAGAGTTTAGAAGTAGGAAAGCGTATTAATTATATGATATTAAATCCTGTAAATTTGGAGTAAAAAAGGAATGATCGTCACCATGGACTTTACTAAATACTTAAAACTGATTACTGAATATTACTTATGAGCGGAATCTATATACATATCCCTTTTTGCAAGCAAGCGTGTCATTACTGTGACTTTCATTTCTCGACTTCCTTGAATAGGAAAGAGGAGATGGTTTTGGCTTTGGCCAAGGAAATCCAAATGCGTAAAAACGAATTTCAACACGACACAATAGAGACTATTTATTTTGGAGGAGGAACGCCTTCGGTGTTGACTTCAGACGAAATTAATTTTCTAATTGATTCCGTTTTTGAAAATTATGAGGTGGGTGAAAACCCAGAAATCACCCTCGAAGCCAATCCGGATGATTTGTCAGGTGAACGCATATTAGAATTGTCAAAAAGTAGAATCAACCGATTAAGCATTGGGATTCAATCATTTTTCGAAGATGATTTGAAAATGATGAATCGGGCGCACAATTCGGAGGAAGCCCAAAAATGTTTAGAAGAAGCTACGAAGTATTTTGACAATATTTCACTTGATTTAATATACGGAGTTCCGGGGATGAGCAATGAAAAATGGAAGCAGAATATTGAAAAGGCGCTTTCTTTTGGTGTGGCACACATTTCGAGTTATGCTTTGACGGTAGAGCCCAAAACGGCCATGAGTAAAATGATTCAAACTGGGAAAATGCAAGCGCCTAAAGACGACGTGGCTCAAGAGCATTTTATGATTTTGCTTGACACGCTCGAAACAAATGGGTTTATCCATTATGAATTGTCCAATTTTGGCAAACAAAATTATTTTTCAAAAAACAACTCTGCTTATTGGTTGGGAAAAAAATACATGGGCATTGGACCTTCGGCCCACGGTTATAATGGTGTGTCTAGAAGTTGGAATGTATCGAACAACATTATCTATTTAAAGTCCATTCAGGAAGAAAAATTACCAAATGAAATAGAAGTACTCTCCATAATTGATCGCTATAATGAGTATGTAATGACCGGATTAAGAACAATTTGGGGCGTTTCTTTAGATAGAATTGAAGCTGAATTTGGGCAAATGTATTCGGATCATCTCCATAAACGCACTCAAAAATTTATAGATGATAAGTTGCTTTTTATTGAGAATGGTCTTTTAAAACCCACTAAAAAAGGAAAGTTTTTGACGGATGGGATAGCGAGTGATTTGTTTATCCTGAACTAGTTTTAGCATTTCGTCACGTTGTTTTAGAGTAACAGGAAATATCTCCAGGATTTAAATATATTTCAAATGGTTTAACATGGAAAAAGGATGTACATATAGTATGACAAATAAAAGCCAGACCGTATTATATGTAGGAGCAACGCAAATTTAAAAAAGAGGTTGATAAGGATAGTGGTGGTGGAGCAGTTTTTACAAAAAGCTATAATGCTACGATATTATTATATTATAAGGAGTTTGATCAGTATTCAGATGCTTTTAAAAGAGAAAAACAAGTAAAGAGTTGGCATAAAGACTGGTAATTGAAGTTAATAAAAGTAATCAATCCCGAATTAAAAGATTTATATTTGAGTTTATAAATGGAGCTCAAGATGAGATACTGAAACAAATTCAACATAAATGATAGCAATTATAGACAATTTTCAAGTAGATTTATCAAAACCCATTGACATTTCAATTCCGTTGTCCAACACAGATGCAAACCCAATTGCTTGGTATGTTGAAAAGCCAGAAATTGAACCTGTTCGTTTTGGAGAGTGGGTTGGTAAGGTGTCTTCAGGGATGTCATCCACTAATTTCAATAATATTCTTTTCAATCCCCACGGACATGGAACGCACACGGAATGTTTGGGTCACATCACAAGTGATTTTTATAGTGTTAACCAATCCTTGAAACAATTTTTTTTTACTGCTGAATTGGTTTCGATAGAATTGGAAGACCAAGAAGGGGATTTTATCGTGACCAAAGAGGCGCTTGAAAGTGTTTTAGAGGGTAAATCACCTCAAGCAATTGTTATTAGAACCTTGCCAAACGATACGGATAAATTATCTAGAAAATATTCCCATACGGACCCGCCTTTTCTGGCCGAAGGGGCCGCTTTGTTTCTTCGCGAAAGCGGAATCCAACACTTGTTGATTGATTTGCCAAGTGTAGATAAAGAAAAAGACGAAGGAAGACTTTTAGCTCATAAAGCCTTTTGGAATGTGACTGATGTTAACGATTTAAATCCAGATGCCCGACTAGAGGCGACAATCACTGAAATGATTTACGTTCCGGATAATGTTCGTGATGGAAGTTATTTATTGAATCTGCAAATTGCTTCTTTTGAAAATGATGCAAGTCCGAGTAAACCGGTTTTGTATTCCGTATTTAATAAGTAATTTTGAAGAGATGAATTTAGAAACGTATTACGACTACGGCCTTTCAAAAAAAGGAGTGTCGGAACATTTTCCTTTTGACGAAGATGCTTTAGTATTTAAAGTGGGAGGAAAAATATTTGCTTTATCCTCGCTAATACTGTGGGAAAAAGGAGAGCCAGTTGTTAACTTAAAATGTGATCCTGAACGAGCACAAGAATTACGGGCACAATATGAGGGCATTGTTTCAGGTTTTCATACTAGTAAAAAGCACTGGAACACCGTTAGCATAAATCAAGATGTTCCAGATGAATTTGTTAAAGAGTTGATAGATCATTCGTACGAATTAGTTTTTAAAAATTTAACAAAGAAAATTAAACAAGAGATTGATAATCTTTAAAACTATCCAGTACTATTTTAAGTCATTAAACGGAATTATTACTGTTTTTAACGGAATAAATAAATTTTATTATGAACAATTCCTACCTTGTACCTCTAAATCAATAAAAAATGCCAATATCCTTAAATATTCTGTTGATAGAAGATGATGTCATAGAAATAATGAAATTTAATAGGGTTTTGAAAACTCTCGGGATGAATCACAAAGTTATTGAGGCTAATAACGGAGAAGAAGCTCTAGAAATCTTGAAAGTAAAAGAAGTGATTCCAGACATTATAGTTTTAGACTTTAACATGCCTAAAATTAATGGAATTGAGTTTTTAAGAATATTAAAAAAAGATGATTTTTTGAAATACATTCCGGCTATACTTTTGACGACTTCAAACAATCATACTGATGTAATGGAATGTTATAAAATAGGAATTGCAGGTTATATTATAAAGCCTTTAAAATATGAGGATTATTTAGACAGGATTAAGACATTGCTAGAGTATTGGGGTGCTAACGAGTTAATATCGCAATAGAAGCACGATGTACGGAATTGTAAATAAGTCTATTGAAGATTTAGTAATCACTAACTTTGGTGAATAAAAATGGGATGCTGTTATACAACATAGGGGTATCGATGTTGATTTTTTATCAGTAATAATCTTCTGATGACGGTATTACAGTTAAACTCGCAATTGATGTGAGCATTTAAATGTATATGAGCATTGTTGCCGTGTTAATTACCTTGGGTGAATGTTGGGTTATTCAAAAACATCCTAGATAAATGAATTTCGGGGGAATAAACCCTAAATAAATTTGGGTAGATTTACATGTTTTTTATAGTAGAATAATGGTAATTTATTTTAAACTTACCTCTCCAGAATTCAAAGTGAGCCATATTGAAATAAATACTATTCACATTCCTTATTTTTCTAAAGAGAAGAATTATAAGAGTTCGTTAGAGGACTGTTGTAAGGATTGGGAAAATTATATGGCACAGTAGTTATTGTAGAATTGATACAGAGCCGAAACGAAGGCAGTTCACACAAAATTTTTAAAGTAAGCTGGAAAATAATGTGTAAGCTAGAATTTAATTTTGGAGACCATAGTTTCATTAAATTATCTCTGTTTTTTATTCTGATTGACTATGAAAGGAATTGGAAATTTTAGCCAAGATTTGCCCTACATTACAAATTGAAGATAATTTTTTGGATAATTTCTTAATCCAAATACCATTTATTGAAAATAGTACTTAGCAAGCTCTAACAGATAACCTTAATCAATCAATAGTAATAGCGTTTACAAGGACCAAAGACCGCTAAGAGTTCAAGC
>JBLIKD010000115.1:0-4498 GCA_047636275.1 Flavobacterium sp.
AATGCATCTGGAAGTCAGATTATTTATCCTTATTTGTTAAATTATATCGAATTAATAATGACGGTAGTGGGTTAATTAAGATTTATCAAACACCAAACGGGAAATTCATATCAGAATGCGATTGGAGCAATGATGGAGTTAAAATTGAATTAAAAGTAAATGATCCTAACCGTTATAATACTGAATATATGTGATTAATACGGTAGGCTCTTTCGTTAATACGGTTTTGTGAAGGATGACAGGTGCACTTGGAGGTTTTAATTTTGCTGTTAATAGCCAGAAATTAGCTTTTATGAGAGATGTTTGAGGATATTAATTACCGACAATTAGATACTCGAGTTCTTCAGCATATTTTAAGTACTAACATTACTTCTGAGATGGGGCTAGAGAAACCTTTATGAATAGTAGATTTAGAGGTAAGGTATTCACCTAATGAAGCATTATTACTTTTTATGAATACTTCAAATGATGGATTATTTATAAAAAATAAAATTAAGGCCAGTTCTTTCATAATTAAGGGAGGTGTTTCGAGAACAACTCTTTTTTCAAATGCAAGTATGCCAGACTGGGAATGACTGTAACAATATAACGCTTTATAAACGCCTATCCTTTTTTAGGGAGAGGCGTTTTTTTATGGTTTTTGTTTAGCCTGAAAACAAACAGTTTTAAGTGTCTAATTGCTTTCTGGTCTGACAGCCGGCGATACAGTTTATTCTGCAGTGGTTGGGTCGATAGTAGCAAATACCTGACTTACGGAATGCGCAGGAAATCCGCCCAGTTTAGCGTGTTCACGGATCATCTGCTCGTTAGGAGCTATATATGTGCAATAGATTTTGTCATCGGTCACTTGACTATTAACCCATTGTACTTGTGTTCCCAGTTTGCCAAGTGCGCCCATTGAAGTCTGCGCAATGTCTTTTAGCTGATTAGAAGTTAGTTTTCCTGCACCAGGCATTTCTCTTTCAATTACATATTTAGGCATGATGTTGTGTTTTTAATTTCCTACTCTTATGGCTTTTCGGTAAGGCCCCGTTTTTTTTAGTGGTAGCTGGTTTCCACTTTTTTGTATTTTATTCCATGAATGAAATTAGTCACTCTGGGAAATCGAATTTTCTTATCGGTTTTGTATAAAAACTTAATTCGGAGATAAATTTTAATCTCCTTATTTAATATTTTTTATTCTTATTATTTAAAGTTAAAACATTTATATACAATGCGTTATAGTAAAATTAGTGAAACAAATCGATATTATAAAGAGATAAAATGCATTTAACTAAACAGCTAATTCCGCAAGGCAAAACCCAAAAAAAATATTTATCTTTGCCACACAACCCAGTTGCCTGAAAACAACTTACACAATTACACTACATGAGTTCAGATACTAGTAAACGATATGCGCTACGCGGAGTTTCAGCAGGCAAAGAAGACGTGCATAACGCCATAAAAAACATTGATAAAGGATTATTTCCTCAAGCGTTCTGTAAAATTGTTCCCGATTACCTTACTCAAGATGAGGAATATTGTTTGATTATGCATGCAGATGGAGCAGGAACTAAATCTTCTTTGGCTTATATGTACTGGAAAGAAACAGGTGATATATCCGTATGGAAAGGGATTGCCCAAGATGCTTTAATCATGAATATTGATGATTTATTATGTGTGGGAGCAACAGATAATATTTTGCTTTCTTCTACCATTGGTAGAAACAAAAACTTGATTTCGGCTGATGTAATTTCGGCAATTATTAATGGAACAGAAGAACTAATTAAAGAGTTGGATTCCTTTGGGGTAACCATACATTCTACAGGTGGTGAAACTGCTGATGTTGGGGATATTGTTCGTACCATTATTGTAGATTCGACTGTAACGGCTAGAATGAAACGCTCTAAGGTTATTGATAATGCTAATATCAAGGCAGGTGATGTGATAGTAGGTTTGGCTTCTTTTGGTCAGGCTACTTATGAAAAAAGCTATAATGGCGGTATGGGAAGCAACGGACTAACCTCTGCCCGTCATGATGTATTCGAGAAATATTTGGCAACTAAGTACCCGGAAAGTTTCGACGCCGCGGTTCCAGAAGACTTGATCTATTCAGGTCACGTAAAACTGACGGATGCCGTAGAAAATTCTCCAATAGACGCCGGACAATTAGTGCTTTCGCCAACCAGAACTTATGCACCGATTATCAAGAAAATTTTAGATAAATATGATGCTGTGGCTATTCATGGTATGGTACATTGTAGCGGCGGAGCGCAGACAAAAATCCTTCATTTCGTAGAAAACTTACACATCATCAAAGACAACTTATTCGCAGTGCCTCCTTTATTTCAGTTGATACAGGAACAATCTAAAACAGATTGGAAAGAAATGTATCAGGTGTTTAACTGTGGACACCGTATGGAAATATACGTTCCTGAATCAGTTGCGCAGGATATTATCGCTATTTCAAAATCGTTTCACGTCGATGCACAAATTGTGGGAAGGGTAGAAGCAGCCAATAGTAAAAAATTGACAATTAGTAGCGAATACGGAACTTTCGAATATTAATATAATTAGAAGCTTATCCCGCTGTCCACTATACCTGTCGTAATCTCGTAAATAAATGAGACGAAGGTAAGATGCCGCCTCCATCAGGGCTAAAAATAAAATCATATGTACGAATTAATTTTTTGGAAATATTTAGAAGGTATATATTTAAACCATCAAGAAGTGTATGAATCACTCGATGAGGAAAGCGCAATTGAAGGTCTGGAAGAACTTCCTGTTCAAGTAATATTGAATAGAATTGCTTCTGTGTTCGCAAAATGGGAGAAAGTAGATGCAAACAGCTGGAAAAACAATAGCGGAGTAGGTGCTTTTCAAGTACTGACAACATCTCAAAGTATACAAATTGATTGCTATGGTACTGAAGGTAAAACAATGGATCTTTTAGTAAGTGTGCTGGAAGAATACAAGTGTCCCTTATATGATCCACAAGTGCCTATGCGCTACGATGAAATGAATGAGTAAAATTATTTTATTGTTCACGGGTGTTGTAGTACTCACTCGATTTATTTTGAAATGATTCCCGAAACAAGTTCGCAATACATGATATTGATTTGGAACTAATTATACAGCAGGGACTGTTTTAAAGCGTTACAAATTTAGTCTAAATCTTTTGCATCTCGATTTTCTACACTAGCTAAACGGATTAAAAAATTACTTTTTAACTAGGTGATTCGGAATCAAACGTCAAACAGATGAACTAACCTGTGGCTACTATTTCATTAATATCTGTATCTTTTATGCAGCTCTCAGGTGTTGTTTAGATGTAGACTTTTAGGTACTATTAGTAAAAAAGTGATCAAAAAATAATGGCTGCATCTTTCAATTTTTCACAGTATATAATCCTTGAAGACGAAAGGGTACTACTTCGTGCGCTTCAAAACAGCGATGCAGAACATTTATTGGAAATTTCTCTTAACGAACCGGAGACGTGGGAATACGCGCTAGTAAAGGGAAACGGAAAAGAAAATTTGATCAATTATATTCAATTAGCTACAACGGCAAGAGAAAATAAAACGCAATTTCCTTTTATAGTTTTTGATAAAAAATTAGGTAAATATGCTGGGAGTACACGTTTTTATGATATCAACCTTGAATTTAAGACACTTCTATTAGGTTTTACTTGGTATGGTAAACAGTTTCGTGGTACTGGGGTAAATAAACACTGTAAATTTTTAGTATTGCAATTTGCTTTTGAGACTCTTGGAATGGAGCGTGTAGAATTTCGCGCTGACTATCAGAATAAGAGAAGCATAGCTGCTATGAAAAGCATCGGTTGTAAGGAAGAAGGAGTATTGCGAAATCATATGCCAATATCTAATAGCGATTTGCGACGTGACACCATTATTTTAAGTATCCTCAGGGAGGAATGGTTTGAGAGTACTAAGGAATATCTATTTTCAATTATGAAGGAATGAACCTAAATTTCTTCTTTTGTCCCCTTTTCTTTTTCAGAGACTTCTTTTTCTTCGTCCTTGTCCTTTGCTTTTTTAAAGCCGATTAATTGTCTGTATTTTTTTTCTGTTTTTTTTAATTCTTGCTCTAATTGTTTGTATTTGCTGATGTCTCTTAGAGTAACTACCGCTGCAATTACATTATTATCGTGGTCTAGCAGGGGTCTACCGTTGATTAGAACTCGTTTTTTCTCTCGTGAAACAGCATTATAAAGTACAATATCAATATCGTTAGTTGCCATGCCACCCAATGCGCGTTCCATGGGTAAATTTTGGGAGGGATAAATAGTTTTTTCATCGGGAAAATAAATTTCAAAATGATCCGTCAAATTATGAGATATTTCATCGCCCTCTTGGATAGCCAGCATCTCGTTAGCTATGTAATTGGCTAAAATGATTTTTTTATCAGCATTAGCAACAATTATACCCTCGCTAATGTTCTCTAAGATTAATCTTAATTTTTCTTCATTTTCATAGAGTGCATCAATTGTTTTCTTTTG
>JBLIKD010000116.1:0-4494 GCA_047636275.1 Flavobacterium sp.
TAAACAAAAATTCCTGTCAGTACATGAATTTCGTGTTTAATTATTCAAAATTCCTTACTTTCGCACTTCGATTAAAGAAAAGGATAAAATGAGCACAAAATTTACTGAATACAAAGGACTTGACTTACCAACAGTAGCATCAGAAGTACTTGATTTTTGGAAGAAAGAAAACATATTTGAACAAAGTGTAACCACTCGTGAAGGGAATCCCCCTTTCGTGTTTTTTGAAGGTCCGCCTTCGGCAAATGGATTACCGGGAATTCATCATGTAATGGCACGTGCTATTAAAGATATTTTTTGCAGATATAAAACACAAAAAGGATTCCAAGTGAAGCGTAAAGCGGGTTGGGATACGCACGGATTACCGGTGGAATTAGGTACCGAGAAGGAATTAGGTATTACAAAAGAAGATATAGGAAAGTCTATTTCCATCGAAGAATATAACGAGGCTTGTAAAAAAACCGTAATGCGTTATACTGATGTATGGAATGATCTGACTGAGAAAATGGGGTATTGGGTTGATATGGAAGATCCATATGTGACTTATAAGCCTAAATATATGGAAACGGTTTGGTGGTTGCTTAAACAAATCTATAATAAAGATTTGATGTACAAAGGCTACACCATTCAGCCTTACTCTCCAAAAGCAGGAACAGGATTGAGCTCTCATGAAGTGAATCAGCCAGGGAGTTACCGTGATGTAACGGATACGACTGTTATAGCGCAATTTAAAGTTTTAGAGTCATCACGAGAACTATTGTGTTCGAAGTTTTATGATTACATCAGTTCAAAAAATCTACAACATTATAAAGCATCAGTTTTAGACCTTGATGAGATTTATTTCCTCGCTTGGACAACAACCCCTTGGACTTTGCCATCTAATACTGCATTGACTGTTGGTCCAAAAATCGATTATGTTTTAGTAAAAACGTTCAATCAATATACCTTTTCTTTAACGAATTTGATTTTGGCTAAGAATTTAGTTGGGAAACAATTCGGGAAAGGATTTTATGAAAGCAAAGATTTAACCGATTTTGAAAATTTCAAAGAAGGTGATAAGAAAATCCCATACCAAGTACTTGCTGAATGTAAAGGAGCGGATTTAGTTGGAATCAAATACGAACAGTTGATGCCATTAGTACTCCCATATCAAAATGCCGAAAATGCTTTTAGAGTAATTTCAGGAGATTTTGTTACAATTGAGGATGGAACAGGAATCGTTCACACGTCACCAACTTTTGGTGCGGATGATGCAAAAGTAGCGAAAGAGGCAGTACCTGAAATTCCGCCAATGTTAGTTCTTGATGCCTATGGAACTCCAGTTCCATTAGTTGACTTACAAGGGAAATTTACCTCGCACGTAGGTGAGTATGCTGGTAAATATGTGAAAAACGAATATTATAATCCTGGTGAAGCACCAGAACGCTCCGTTGATGTTGAGATTGCAATTCGTTTAAAAGAAGAAAATAAAGCATTTAAGGTGGAGAAATACGTCCATAGTTACCCACATTGCTGGAGAACGGACAAGCCAATTCTATACTATCCTTTAGACTCTTGGTTTATAAAAATCACTGAGGTCAGAGACAGAATGTTTGAGTTAAACGAAACGATTAACTGGAAGCCAAAATCGACAGGAGAAGGCCGTTTTGGGAATTGGATTAAAAATGCCAATGATTGGAATTTATCTCGTTCTAGGTTTTGGGGAATCCCATTGCCAATCTGGAGAACAGAAGACAAACAGGAGGAAGTTTTAATAGGTTCGATAGGTGAACTATACAGTGAAATAGAAAAGTCAATTCTGGCCGGATTTCAAAAAGAAAATCCTTTTAAAGGATTCGAAATTGGAAATATGGATGAAGCCAACTATGATTTAGTTGATTTGCATAAGAACGTAGTTGATGAAATCACTTTAGTATCTGCTTCTGGAAAACCAATGAAGCGTGAAGCGGATTTGATTGATGTGTGGTTTGACAGTGGTTCTATGCCATATGCACAATGGCACTATCCTTTTGAAAATAAGGATAAAATTGACGCGAATAAAGATTTCCCGGGAGATTTCATTGCTGAAGGTGTGGATCAGACTCGTGGATGGTTCTATACGCTACATGCCATTGCGACTTTAGTTTTTGATAAAGTAGCCTATAAAAATGTGGTTTCAAATGGACTGGTTCTGGATAAAAATGGACAAAAAATGTCGAAGCGTTTAGGGAATGCAGCAGATCCTTTTGAAACATTAGCAGAGTATGGTCCAGATGCCACAAGATGGTATATGATAGCGAATGCAAATCCTTGGGATAATTTAAAATTTGACCTTGAAGGAATTGCTGAGGTTCGTAGAAAATTCTTTGGCACCCTTTACAATACCTACTCGTTCTTTAGTTTGTATGCTAATATCGACGAATTTAAATATGAGGAAGCTGAAATTCCATTAAAGGAACGACCTGAGATCGATCAATGGATTATTTCAGAATTGAATACCTTGATAAAGGACGTAGATGGTTTTTACGCTGACTACGAACCTACAAAAGCAGCTCGTGCTATTTCTGATTTCGTACAGGAAAACTTGAGCAACTGGTACGTTAGATTGTGCAGAAGACGTTTCTGGAAAGGAGAATATGCACAAGATAAAATTGCAGCTTATCAAACATTGTATACTTGTCTGTTAACAGTAAGTAAATTAGGAGCACCTATTGCACCTTTCTTTATGGATAAGCTTTACAGAGATTTAACTCTGACAACGCAATCAGAAAAATTTGACAGTGTACATTTGTCTGAGTTTCCAAAGTACGTTGAAAACTTTGTTAATAAATCGTTAGAAAGTAAAATGCAGAAGGCACAAACTATCTCGTCATTAGTTTTATCACTCCGTAAAAAGGAAATGATTAAGGTACGTCAACCTTTGCAAAAGGTAATGATTCCAGTACTTGACGAGAAACAGAGAGTTGAAATTGAGGCAGTTTCAGATCTTATAAAAGCAGAGGTTAATGTTAAAGAAATCTTGTTTTTGGATGATGCATCGGGAGTTTTGGTAAAACAAATCAAGCCTAATTTTAAAGTATTGGGACCCCGTTTCGGAAAAAGTATGGGTCTGATTTCCAGTGAGATAAATGGTTTTTCGGCTGATAATATCAATCAATTGGAAAGCAATGGTACTATAGAAGTAGTTATTGCGGGAAAAAGCATAACTTTAACAATGGAAGATGTAGAAATTTCGTCTCAAGATATTGAAGGATGGTTGGTTGCTAATGCAAACGGAATAACGGTAGCACTTGATATCGTTATCTCTCCAGAACTAAAAAAAGAAGGAATTGCGAGGGAATTAGTTAACAGAATTCAAAATATCAGAAAGGATTCGGGATTTGAAGTGACAGATAAGATAAAAGTATATTTGCAAAAAAATGATACGCTGGAAGAGGCGGTAAAAGGGAATGTGGATTATATTAAATCAGAAACATTAACAGAAGAATTGGTTTTTGTAGATAATATAAATAATGGTACTGAAATAGAATTTGACGAGATAAAAACAAAAATAGTAATAACAAACAAATAAATTATGGTAGAGGCACCAACGAGATACTCTGACGCAGATTTGGCAGAGTTCAAAGAAATAATTTTGAATAAAATAGCAAAGGCGCAATTAGATTTAGACTTGATCAAGAGTGCTTACATGAATGATTTGAATAACGGAACTGACGATACATCACCTACATTCAAAGCGTTTGAGGAAGGCAGTGAATCGATGTCTAAAGAAGCAAATTCACAGTTAGCGATCCGTCAGGAAAAGTTTATCCGTGATTTAAAAAACGCACTATTCCGTGTAGAAAATAAAACATATGGTGTATGTAGAGTTACAGGGAAACTAATTAGCAAAGAGCGACTAAAAATTGTGCCTCATGCAACAATGAGTATAGAAGCTAAAAACTCGCAACGATAAGAATTTTAAAACTTCAATAGTAAAATTCCAAATTCCAATAATAACTTATAAAATTATTGGGATTTGGAATTTAATTTTTAGAATTTAACTACTTTTGCGGCACTTAAAATTTATAAAATGTCATTACGAAAAGCATATCTACTTATCTTCATTATATTAATCGTTGATCAAGTTTCGAAAATATACATCAAAACTAACTTTGTTTTAGGGGAAGAAGTAGAAGTTTTTAAATGGTTCAAAATTTTATTTATTGAAAATGAAGGAATGGCATGGGGTACTGAAATTCCCGGAGCATACGGTAAATTGTTTTTAACGCTCTTTAGGCTGGTCGCTGTTGGTGGAATTGGGTATTGGTTGTGGGATTCAGTCGAAAGAAAAGACAGTTCAAATTATTTGATCGTTGCTGTTGCATTAATACTGGCAGGAGCGTTTGGTAATATAATTGATTCTGTTTTTTACGGTGTAATCTTTGACGATAGCCACTCCCAATTGGCTACATTGTTTTCAGAACAGCCTTATGGCGCTTATTTTCACGGTAAAGTAGTTGATATGTTTTATTT
>JBLIKD010000117.1:0-4323 GCA_047636275.1 Flavobacterium sp.
GAAAGTACAAGAACGGTTGTATTCTTTTATGGGACGACTTGAAACCGATGCATAATTCGTATTTGTAATAAAAATTAATGACGCTAAAATTATTTTGAAAATGAAAGAATTACTCATGCACTAAAAGTATTATTTTTTTTAACAGAAATTACTTAGGCCAATTTATTTTTTGAAATAAATCCCAAATAGCAATTCCTGCGCTTACTGAAATGTTTAAAGAATGTTTAGTGCCTAACTGTGGAATCTCGATGCATCCATCACACAATGCAACAGCTTCTTGAGAAACACCATGAACTTCATTTCCAAAAACTAAAGCATATTTTTTGTTGTTCTCGACTTCGAAATTCTGTAGAAAAATAGCGCTTTCAACTTGCTCAATGGCTAGTGTTGTAACAGCTTCTTTTTTTAAGTTTTCAATTACTTCAAGAACATTCTTATTGTATTCCCAAGTTACCGTTTCAGTTGCTCCAAGTGCTGTTTTGTGAATTTCTTTATTTGGTGGCGTTGCAGTGATACCACATAAGTATATTTTTTCAATCAAAAAGGCATCGGCAGTTCTGAATACAGAACCAATATTATGTAAACTGCGGACATCATCTAATACTACAATAACCGGTGTTTTTGCTGAGCTTTTAAAATCGGCAACAGATTTTCGCTCTAATTCGCTGTTTTCTAGCTTTCTCATTGTTTTTTGGGGTTTGATCAAAAAAAAAGCTTCCGTAATTAGGGAAGCTTTTTTATTATATTGTCATTAAAATTTAGCTCTTTAAAGCACCATCAGCTAACACTACACCTTTTATAGTAAGTATTTTGGTCGCTTGTCCGTCAGCGTTTGAAGTTACTGTCACTGTTTTAGTGAACGCTCCAACTCTGTCAGTAGCATATTTTACACCGATAACACCTTTTGCCCCTGGAGCAATTGGCTGTTTTGGAGAAGTAGGCACTGTACAACCGCATGAACCTTGAGTATTTGTGATAATCAAGGGCTTGGTGCCATTGTTAGTAAAAACAAATTCGCGTTGTCCATCTGCGTTGTGTGCAATTGTGCCATAATCAATAGTTTCTGAAACAAAAGCCATCCCAGCTCCGTCTACCTTAGCTATTTTAGCAGTTGTAGCTTTTACTTTTTTTGTCGTTTCTTGGGCACAAGAAGTAGCCGCTCCCATAACAGTGATCATCGCTAGTAAAAATATTTTTTTCATTTTCTTTTGTTTTTATGATTAGCAAAACAAAATTAAAGAAAAAATCATGCCAAAACCATAATTTTTCCTTAAAAATGGTTTTAATTTTTGAAGTGATCGTTATTCGTTATAAAATATTTAAATTCGCTGTTACATTTCACATTAATTAAAAAAAATATAAGTTGGCATCTAAAGATAAAGAGGTTAAGGAAACACCATTAATGAAACAATATAATGAAATCAAAAGGAAGTATCCTGATGCTTGTTTGCTGTTCAGAGTAGGTGATTTTTATGAAACATTCGGAGAAGATGCTGTCAGGGCTTCAAAAATATTGGGAATAACACTGACAAAACGTGGTGCGGGTTCTGCAACAGAGACTGCATTGGCTGGTTTTCCGCATCATTCTATAAACACCTATTTGCCAAAATTAGTGAAGGCGGGACTTCGTGTAGCCATCTGTGATCAGCTCGAAGATCCTAAAATGACTAAAAACATTGTGAAAAGAGGGGTGACTGAACTTGTGACTCCCGGAGTATCTATGAATGATGAGGTTTTACACTCAAAGACAAATAACTTCTTGGCTTCCGTATTTTTTGATAATAAATCGATAGGAATTTCTTTTTTAGATGTATCCACTGGGGAGTTTCTTGCTTCTCAAGGTAATGCAGAGTATATAGACAAGTTGCTGCAAAACTTCAGTCCTAGTGAGGTTTTAATCCAAAAAAATAATAAAAATGATTTCAAGGAAAATTTCGGTGATGATTACCATTGTTTTTATTTAGAAGATTGGATCTACAAAAAGGATTACGCATTTGAAATCTTGACCAAACATTTTCAAACAGTTTCCCTCAAAGGGTTTGGTATTGCCGACTTGAAAGAAGGAATTATTGCGTCAGGAGCCATTTTGTACTACCTGTCCGAAACACAACACAACAGGGTGCAGCATATTACTTCGATTCAACGTATTGCCGAAGATGCTTATGTATGGATGGATCGATTTACGATTCGGAATCTTGAATTGTATCACAGTTATAATCCAAATGCAGTTACGCTACTCGATGTGATTGACAAGACGCTTTCGCCAATGGGTGGTCGTTTATTAAAACGTTGGTTGGCATTACCTTTAAAAGACAGTAATAAAATACGAAGCCGCCATGAGGTTGTTTCCTATTTACAAGAAAATCAGGAAGTGTTGCAAAAAATGCAGAACCAAATAAAGCAAATTTCCGATTTAGAGCGGCTTATTTCTAAGATTGCATCTGGAAAAGTCTCGCCACGCGAAGTAGTTTATTTGAAAGAATCATTAGATGCCATTATCCCTATAAAAACCTGGGCTTTGGAAAGTCCGCAAGAAGCGGTGAAGATCATTGGAGACAGTCTGCATAGCTGCGAGTTGTTACGTGAGAAAATCAAAACTACTTTAAATCAAGATGCGCCGGTCGCTATTGCGAAAGGCAATGCTATTGCTAAAGGAGTTAATGCCGAGTTAGATGAATTACGCGCAATCTCTTCTTCAGGGAAGGAATTCTTGGAAGGAATTGAAAAAAGAGAGTCACAATTGACGGGGATTTCTTCTTTGAAAATTTCCTTTAATAATGTATTTGGGTATTATATCGAAGTTAGAAACTTGCATAAAGATAAGGTTCCTGCGGAGTGGATTCGAAAACAAACCTTAGTGAATGCGGAGCGTTATATTACCGAGGAACTTAAGGAATATGAAACTAAAATTTTAGGTGCCGAAGAGAAAATTCATAAAATAGAATCAGAATTGTTTGAGCAATTAGTGGTTTGGATTGCAACGTACATAAAACCAGTTCAACTGAACGCTAATTTAGTCGCTCAATTAGATTGTTTGTGTTCTTTTACTCAGCTGGCTATCGAGAATAAATACGTTTGTCCGGAACTGAATGAATCATTCGAACTAGATATTAAGAATGGAAGACACCCCGTTATTGAAAAACAATTAGCGGTGGGCATGCCTTATATCGCCAATGATGTTTTTCTGGATCGAGAAACACAGCAGTTGATCATGATTACGGGTCCTAATATGTCCGGGAAGTCGGCTATTTTACGTCAAACGGCTTTAATAGTGCTACTAGCTCAAATGGGGAGTTTTGTTCCTGCAGATAGTGTCAGGATGGGAATTGTCGATAAGATATTCACTAGGGTAGGCGCTAGTGATAATATTTCGATGGGAGAATCCACTTTCATGGTCGAAATGAACGAAACAGCTTCTATCTTGAATAATATTTCAGACAGGAGTCTGGTCTTGCTGGACGAAATAGGACGTGGCACCAGTACCTATGACGGAATTTCTATTGCCTGGGCGATTGCGGAGTTCTTACATGACCATCCGTCAGCTCCTAAAACGCTGTTTGCAACGCATTACCATGAGTTAAATGAAATGAGTGGATCATTACCTAGGATCCAGAATTATAATGTGGCGGTAAAGGAGTTAAAAGATACGGTTCTCTTTATTAGAAAATTAGTAAAAGGGGGAAGTGCCCATAGTTTTGGGATTCATGTGGCAAAAATGGCCGGAATGCCGCAAATCGTTATTTTGAAAGCTCAAAAGATGTTGAAGAAATTAGAAAAGAACCATTCTAGTGATATGTTGAATGGAATTAAATCTGAAAAAGACGGCTCGAGCTTGAAAGGTGAACAGGCGGATCAAATGCAAATGAGTTTCTTTAATTTAGATGATCCGTTATTAGAAGACATCAAAGAGGAAATTTTAAATTTAGATATAAACACGGTAACCCCTGTGGAGGCCTTGATGAAACTCAATGAAATAAAGAGAATGCTTACCAGAAAATAAATTTATCTGTTTTTAAAGTTTAGGTTATCAAAAGGTTAGCTTTTTTATTATTTTTTTTTGTAAAAAAGACTTGTGTAATTCAATAAAAGGCTTAAATTTGCCACCGCAATACACAACAAGTGTTGTAGTTCTTTTTAAAAATTGAAAATGCGAAAATAGCTCAGTTGGTAGAGCGCGACCTTGCCAAGGTCGAGGTCGCGGGTTCGAATCCCGTTTTTCGCTCCACACCACATAATGCTCGGATGGTGAAATTGGTAGACACGCTGGACTTAAAATCCAGTGATCAGCAATGGTCGTGCGGGTTCAAGTCCCGCTCTGAGTAC
>JBLIKD010000118.1:0-4161 GCA_047636275.1 Flavobacterium sp.
AGTTTTCTCTTCGAATACAGAATCAGCCATTCCTTGTCCTCTCCAAGAAAAGTGATGTCTTCATCTCCAGAAATTAACTTGTTTTTTACGGATAGGTATTGCGCCAAACGAACTCCAATATCGGGATGTAACCAACTAAAAAGCCATTTAGAAAACGGATTTGTAAATACTTTTTTCATGCGTTTGTATCCCATATCTCCGGGACCTTTTCCGTCTCCGTGGCCTATCAAAAAGGTTTTATCTCCAAAAGTATATTCTTGATTGTCATAGTATACTGGAATATTTAATTCTTTCTGGAAATAATCATCCATCCATAAATCATGATTTCCTACGAAAAAATAGATTGGGATTCCGCTATCGCGAATTTCGGCTAGTTTACCTAAAACGCGAACAAATCCTTTAGGTACAACGGTTTTATATTCGAACCAAAAATCAAATAAATCGCCCACTAGAAAAATAGCTTCGGCATCCCCTTTTACCTCATCGAGCCAGGCCACGAATCGCTTTTCTCTTGGCAAACTAAGTGCTGCTGTTGGCGCACCAAAATGCTGATCAGAGGCAAAATATATTTTTTTATTGTTGGCTAAATGCATGAAGCTAAAGTATGAATTTTGAATTACAAATTATCGCTGGCATACCATTCAGCAAAAGACGACTCTGTTTCTTGCAACTTTAAAGCAAAAAGCTTTATATCTGCAGGCAACCTAGCTATTATTCTTTGTGCAAAATCAATAACCATATTTTCGCTTGTAGGCTGGTAATCTACCAAAATAACATGATGACCTCTGTTCTTTAATTCGTGTGCTAATTCTACATGAGGAGTGGTTTCATTAAAAACGGTAGCGTGATCAAACTGATCTACAATCTCTTCTTTTACAATTTTCTTCAAGTCGGTAAAATCGATAACCATTCCAAACTTTACATTGTCACGGTTCTCGATAGGACTACCAATAACGGTTACAGACAATTTATAACTATGTCCGTGAACATTTTTACATTTGCCATCATAGCCATACAGCGCATGACCGGTTTCGAAACTAAATTTTTTTGTAATTCTAATATTGCTCATTTCCGTTTTAATTTTGGTTGCAAATTTAGTGAAAAATTAACCGTTTGTGTCTCTTTTTTTCTAAGAAGCATACATCTAATAAGTCAATCCTATCAAAACAACCGATGAAATAAAAGGATCAATAATCGCTCCCTCATTAGTGAATACTGTCGCTTACCTTTTTTAATTTTGCTGCCATCTTAATTCCTTGTACAATTGCTACAACAAACACTCCCCTTTATTTTTTAAATTGATTCAGTGCTTTTTTAGTAAAGTCAGACAGTACTAATTCTCCTGAAATCGCCGCTCTTTTTAGCAATAATTCATCCCAATCATCCGTTCCTTCCCAAATTATTTTTTTCATTTGGGCCAAAGCCTCCGGATTATATGACGCTAACTTTTCAGTAAAATGAGCGATATCAATATCAAGTTCTACTTGATTTGCCAATACTTTGGCATAAAGTCCTTTATCACGGGCCCAATCTGTATTTTTCCATTCACTGGCTGCGAGCGTCATCTCTGTCATTGCCGTTTTACCGATTTTACGGCTTACCGCGGGCTCAATAACAAATGGACCAATCCCTATGGCGAGTTCCGAAAGTTTTATGGCGCTATCAATGGTCGCAAAAGCATAATCGCAGGCCGCGGCTATACCTACGCCACCTCCTACTGCTTTTCCGTGGACACGCCCCACTATCATCTTCGAACACTTACGCATGGCATTTATTAAATTCGCAAAGCCAGAGAAAAACTTAGTTCCTTCTTCTAAATTAGATACCGCTAAAAGTTCGTCAAAAGACGCCCCAGCACAAAAAGCACCTGTCCCTTCACTTCGTAAGATAATTACGGAAACATCTACATTACCGCTGAGCTGATTCAACTCCTCGCTTAATGAGTCTAACAATTTCCTTGGAAAAGAATTACTTGCCGGATGACTGAATTGCACAGTTGCGATTGTATTGTTAATTGTTGTGGTTAATGAACCCATCGGTTTTGGTAGTTCCATTTTAGCTTTTTTTATGTAAAGTTAAAATATTATGAAGAAAGTCCCCTTTTTATCAGAATAGAAAGTTGTTTTTTTATTTGTCTTTTGAATACAAAATAATGCTATATTTGCCAAAGAATTGGGGGATTAGCTCATTTGGCTAGAGTGCTTGCCTGGCAGGCAAGAGGTGATCGGTTCGAATCCGATATTCTCCACAAAACAAAACTCAAGTCAAACGGCTTGAGTTTTTTTGTGCTAAATTTATTTGACCAGAACTTCAAGTAATTCTATCCAACTCCAATTTCCTTTTTTAAGAAGTAAAAACTGCTTACAGTCCAAGGATACTGAAGCAATAGGAGGTTCCTTTTTATAACATGATTAGTTACTCTAAAATACTTAATAGACTACCTCCATAATTTCAAAAATCCGATTTTCATTAGCCAGTATTAATATCGGTTTCTCTCCCACTTTTCTGTTTATTAATATTTTGGCAATTGGCGAAATGAACGAGATTTTGCCTTTTGAAATATCAGCTTCATCGACACCTACAATTTGATATTGTTGAAGCTCTGTTTTACCTATAATTTTTAGAGTAACCAGCGCACCAAATCGTATTTCATCATTTGGTTGGTTGTTAAGGTCTACTATTTTAGCAGTAGCGATTCGGTTATTTAACAACTGCAATTTTGCATTTATATAGTTCAATGCAAGTCGCCTTTCATTTTCATCGATAATTTTCAGATTCTCTTTTTCGCTAACCAATTCTTGTTTTTCGTTCAAAAGTTCGCCCATACCACCTTGAGTCACATAGTTTACTATACCTTCCGGTAAGTCTGCTCTTGGTGGTACAATAGGAGTTTCTTCCTGATCATCTTCTTTTACAAATCCTCTACTCATGGTTTACTTCCTTTTAATAACAACTATAATGATTTTCAACCGGTTGGACATATTTAAACTAACAGAACCAACACGATTAAAAATGTATCTAACGATTTACTAAGGTACATAATTTCGATTGCGCTTCATGTAAATGCTCTTCGCTTTTTGAAATGTAATCCAAAAAGAAAACAATAAGGACGTAAAATGCCTCTTTGGTAATTAAAACATGAATCTAGTAGTCTTTAATTAAGACTGGCTATTGTAACAACAAAACCCTCAGAATTATCGAGGTTTTGCAAACTGTTTTTGAGCTTCAATTAAAAGAATCCAACTGGCTCTTTATCATAAGATATTAGCATGTTTTTTACAACACGATAATGATCTAATGCCATTTTATGGTCTTCACGACCGAATCCTGATTCTTTAACCCCTCCAAAAGGAGCGTGTGCTGGATACGTATTGTATTGGTTTACCCAAACTCTACCTGCCTGAATAGCACGTGGAACTTGGAATAATTCGTGAGCATCACGAGACCAAACTACTGCACCTAAACCGTAAGGCGTATCATTTGCGATTGCAATAGCTTCTTCAGTAGAACTAAACGTTATTAAGACTACAACCGGTCCAAAAATTTCTTCTTGGCATGCACGCATATTGTTTGTTCCTTTTAATACCATTGGTTGAACGTAGTATCCTCCAGCGAGATCACCTTTGTCATTACCCGCTTCTCCACCGGCTAATACCACCGCACCTTCTTCTTTACCAATATTGATATAATGAACTATTTTTTCGCATTGTGCCTTAGAAACTTGCGAACCAATCATTGTTTCTGCATTAAGTGGATTTACTTTTTTTATTAGCTTTAAGCGTTCTTGTATTCTTTCGATAGAAAGATCAGCGATATCTTCATGAACTAGAATACGTGATGGAGTCGTACAAGTTTCCCCCTTGATTAAGCGTAAACATTAACGCACCTTCTAAAGGTTTACTGAAAAATTTGTCGTCTTGAGCCGCTACAGATGGGAAGAAAATATCTGGAGACTTTCCCCCTAATTCCATAGTTGCAGGAATAATATTTTCTGCTGCATTGTGGTACACTTTACGACCAGTTTTAGTAGAACCAGTGAATGAAAGTTTAGCGATACGTTTTGAAGTAGTTAAAGCTTGCCCAGCTTCTGCACCAAAACCAGTTACGATGTTTAATACTCCCGCGGGTAAAATAGCACCTATCAATTCCATCAACATGATA
>JBLIKD010000119.1:0-4042 GCA_047636275.1 Flavobacterium sp.
AAATTGCACAACTAGACAAAAACACTTTAGTGATAACTCAAATTCCGTTTTCAACTAATACAACCACGTTAATTGACAGTATTTTAAAAGCCAATGAGAAGGGCAAAATAAAAATAAAAAAAATTGAAGATAATACTGCTGCTGCTGTAGAAATTTTGATTCATCTTTTTCCAGGAGTTTCTCCAGATAAAACAATTGATGCCCTGTTTGCTTTCACGGCCTGTGAAACGTCCGTAGCGCCTCTTGGCTGCGTGATTGAAGATAACAAGCCTTTGTTTATCGGCGTTTCTGATATGTTGAAAATTTCTACTAATAGAACGGTAGGTTTATTGAAGAGTGAACTGGAAATTCAACTGAGTGAACTAGAGGAGCAATGGCATTTCTTGTCTTTGGAGCGAATATTTATTGAAAACAAAATCTATCGTGACATTGAGGAAAAAACAACTAGAGAAGACGTTATACAGGCAGTTGATGATGGTTTAAAACCACACATTAAACATTTAAAACGGGCTATAACAGAAGAAGATATTTTACGGTTGTTAGATATCCGAATCATGCGTATCTCTAAATTCGACAGCAATAAGGCGCAAGACAAGATTGACGCTTTAGAAGGAAATATAGAGCAAGTAAAACATGATTTAGAGCATTTGATTGATTTTGCCATTGCTTATTTCGCTAAACTGAAAGAGAAATACGGTAAAGGGCGCGAGCGCCAGACAGAACTTCGCGTTTTTGATGATATCGAAGCTACTAAAGTAGTTTTAAGAAATACTAAATTATACGTTAATAGGGAAGAAGGATTTGTAGGAACTAGTTTAAAAAAAGATGAATACCTTACAGATTGTTCAGATATTGACGATGTAATTGTTTTTCTTCGTGATGGAAATATGATGGTGACTAAAGTCGACACGAAAACCTTTGTGGGTAAGGATATTATCCATATCGCTATATTTGACAAAGGAGACAAGCGTACTATTTATAACTTGATCTATCGTGATGGTAAATCGGGGCCGTCTTATATAAAAAGATTTAATGTTTCGGGTGTGACTAGAGATAAACTATATGATTTAACAAATGGAAATAAAGGATCACAAATTCTTTATTTTACTTGTAATCGAAATGGAGAAGCAGAAGTGATAACTGTAATCTTACGCCAGGTTGGCACGATTAAGAAATTGAAATTTGATATTGACTTTGCTAGTTTATCGATAAAGGGGCGTGCTTCAAAGGGGAATTTAGCTTCTAAATATCCTATTAAGAAAATTGAAATTAAAGAAAAGGGAATTTCTACCTTATTGCCGAGAAAAGTATGGTACGATGATACGGTGCAAAGATTGAATGTAGATGGAAGAGGAGAATTGTTAGGGGAGTTTAGGCCCAATGATAAAATTTTGATTATCCAACAATCAGGGAAGCTAAAAGTAATCACGCCAGAACTGTCCACTCATTTCGATTCGGATATGGTAGTGCTAGAAAAATGGATTCCTAAAAAGCCAATTTCAGCTATTTATTATGATGGAGAAAAACAACGCTATTATATTAAACGTTTCTTAGTTGAAACTGAAAATAAGGAAGAGCTTATTATAACAGAGCATCCAAATTCACAATTAGAAATTGTTTCGACAGATTACCGTCCGGTAGTTGAACTAATTTTCTCTAAGGTAAAAGGGGTTCAGAAAGAAGCAATGACAGTAGTTATTGAAGACTTTATTGCGGTGAAAGGGTTTAAGGCATTAGGAAATCAGTTAACGACCGAAAAGATCAAGCAGGTGAACATCTTAGAGTCATTGCCTTATGAAGCTCCGCAAGAAGTTATTCTTGAACGCACAAGCACAAATGATGATGGTAAAGATTCTCAGCGGGATGAAGACGGGCAAATCATATTGTTTTAAAGTATTAGACATAAAAAAAGCTCCGGAAGGAGCTTTTTTTATGTCTAATACTATTTTTATTTTTTCTTTTTGGAGGCTTTCATATTGATTATTTCCACCATCAACGAGAAAGAGATCGCAAAATACAGATATCCTTTTGGCACAGGTGTTACATGGCTTCCAAAAATCAGCGCATTTGATAAATGAGCACTCTCTGTAAGTAGCATAAACCCGATTAGAATTAAAAAAGACAAGCCTAAAATTTGTATCGAAGGGTTTTTGTTAACAAAACTACCTACAGGGACTGCAAACTGCATCATGATTAGAACTGAAATTACTACTGCTGTAATCATAATATATAAGGCTCCTGGAACACCATTAGTCATACCTACAGCGGTAAGAATACTGTCAAATGAGAAAACCAGATCAATCATAATGATTTGTAAAAGTACACTTCGAAATGATTTTGTTGCCGCTTTGCCTAATTCCTTTTCTTCATGACCCTTGACGTCTACTTTTTCTCTAATTTCGCTGGTGCTCTTGTAAATAAGGAACAAACCACCCAGCAGTAAAATAATACTTTGTCCCGTAATTCCTGCTGATAACCATCTTAAATCGATAGTAAACCAAGGCTCTTTCATTTGAATCAATAAATTGATACCAAATAAAAGCGCGATTCGCATGAACATAGCAAGAAACATTCCTATTTTGGTTGCTTTTTTGCGACTTTCGATTGGTAACTTACCCGTTGCAATTGAAATGAAAATGATATTATCAATTCCTAGGACAATTTCTAGAAAGGTCAATGTTAATAAGGCGATCCACGCATCAGGATTTAAAAATACTTCCATTTAGTTTTGTATAATTAGTGATTATTCGAGGTTTAGTGAGTACGTACGTATTAGTCTGATAATTTTGTTACGGTACCTTTCTGTTTTTGAGCTGACCCTACTAATCCAAATTTAAAGGTATACGTGTTTCCTGATGTGCTTAAAATTTCCATGCCTATTGCCTTTTCTTCTGCCATGTTTTTTGGATGCAATTTTTTTAAAATATACTCGCAGTCATTGACCCAGCGTATGGAGGCTGTATCTGTCTTTCCATCGTATGTTTCAATCTCTAAGCTGTCATTGCGTTCAAAAATAGTTGTTTTTGTTACACCGTCTACTTCGTAATCAAAACGGAATTTTCCTGTTTTAAAATCTTTGCAATTGCGTTCTATGTTGTAACAGGATGCTAGTAGTAGGACTACTGGAATTAAGAGTATTTTTTTCATTTTAGGTAGTTTTTTAGAGCTTTCTCTAGCTATTCGTTTCAATTTTTTTTTGTGTTGCTCAAAAAACGATTTGCACTGCTATCTGGGCCAGAGGTCTATTGTTAAATTATTTATTGGATTTTAATATCATATTTATCTAAAAGTCCCGGTATGCCGTTCGTAGAAAATTTAGCCTTTTTCATAGGATTAAATTCTGGATCAATTTTATAATTATAGGCTGTCAGGAAATTAACCTCTTTTAACTGGGTGTCATTAAATATGGCATTTTCTAAGTTGCAATTCTCAAAAACTGAATTGGAAAGAGTGCTTCCTATAAAACTGACTTCTTTCATTGAACAGGAATTGAAATTTGTCTTTGGTATTTTCTTATTGGCAAAAGAAGAATAATCCAAAACGCAATCCTGAAAACTCACTGCGAATAAGAAATCAGTACAGCTGTTAAATTCAATTCCTAATAATTTACAATTACTAAAATGAATCGTTTTTAGACTGGTTCCCATTAAACTAGTCATCGAAAGATTACAATCGATAAACTCACAATCCATAAATGTATTGTTTGAGAAATCACTAGTAGAGAAATCACAGTTTTTAAAAATACAATCTTCAAACTCTCGATTGCTGACTTTCTTGTCAATAAAAACAACTTTTTCAAATGTTTTCTGAATGTGAATTAAGTCTTCCATTATTCGTTAAATAAGGCTTTCATAATTGTGTTTAGTCCTGAAAATAACAGGTACATAGCTCCAAGACAGGTAGCTATACCAATAGCCAAAACAAGATAGTGCCATATATTTTGCTTGTTGATGAAGGCATTGTATATTATTGATGGACCTATAAAAAGTAGAGGCAAAGCTCCACCTAAATATTTAATTCCTTTAGATAAAAGTTCTTTATT
>JBLIKD010000120.1:0-3989 GCA_047636275.1 Flavobacterium sp.
TTAGCACTATCGTAATGTATGTCATCGATTTTGTACCAAAATGTTCTTGTCAACTTAAGCACGGAATTACTAGTTTTTATTTCAATAACTCTAGCCCTTTTGTGCGGTTCAAATCAGGTCGGCTTTGTTTGCGATATTCGTTTTTATATCTTTTCACGAAAGGTGCTGTTTTTTTTAGCAGTACACGGCAGTAGTATTTATCTGTCCTTAATGTCAAATTGGTTGTTTTAATAAAACATCAGCAGCGTAGCTCTCGTGTCTCCTGTAAGAGATTCTTATAATCAAAAAGAGCTGTCCTATGGGAACAGCTCTTTTCTTTCTTGAATTATAACTAACTTATACTTTCGGGGCTCCCGCCATTGTTTCAGAATTTGCAAATTCTTCAAATTTGGCAAAATTGGCTTTAAATTTTTGAGCTAATTCAACTGCTTTTTGGTCATATAGCGTTGCATCACTCCATGTTTTGCTTGGATTTAAGATATCATCAGGAACATCAGGACAGGTTTGGGGTATAGCAAGTCCAAAAACTGCATGATATTTATATTCTACAGCGTCTAATTCTCCGTTTAAAGCGGCAGTAATCATAGCGCGGGTATATTTTAATTTCATTCGGCTACCGGTTCCGTAAGCTCCACCTGTCCATCCGGTATTGATCAACCAAACTTTCACATCTGCTTCTTGGATCTTCTTACTCAACATTTCAGCGTACTTTGTTGGGTGAAGCGGCATGAATGGTGCGCCAAAACAAGCAGAGAAATTAGGTTGTGGCTCTGTAACCCCCGCTTCCGTCCCTGCAACTTTTGCAGTATAACCAGAGATAAAGTGGTAGGCAGCTTGGCCTGGTGTTAATTTTGAAATTGGAGGTAATATTCCAAATGAATCTGCAGTAAGAAAAAATATGTTTTTAGGATTTTTTCCAATAGAATTCGGCTGAGTGTTGTCAATATGGTAGATTGGATAACTAACTCTTGTGTTGGGAGTTATTGAAACATCTTCGAAGTCAACTTCGTTTGTACCTTTTTTAAAAACAACATTTTCTAAAATGGCTCCCTTTTTAATAGCTCTAAAGATATCGGGTTCACTTTCTTCAGAAAGATTAATCACCTTAGCGTAGCATCCACCTTCAAAATTAAAAACGGTGTTTTCACTAGTCCATCCATGTTCATCATCACCAATTAATTTTCTTTTTGGATCTGCTGATAGAGTTGTTTTCCCAGTTCCAGATAAACCAAAGAAAATGGCTGTGTCTTCTTTATCGCCTACATTAGCACTACAGTGCATAGGCAAGGTATCTTTGTTCACTGGTAATATGAAATTCAATGCAGAGAAAATTCCTTTTTTCATTTCACCAGTGTAACCGGTTCCTCCTATAAGTGCAATTTTTTTCGTGAAATCTAATATGGCAAAATTACCTTGACGTGTACCATCAGTTGCAGAGTCTGCGAGGAAACTTGGAACACATAATAAGGTCCATTCTGGTGTGAAGCTTTCTAGTTCTTGTTGTTCCGGTCTCAAAAACATATTGTAACAAAATAAATTTGCCCAAGGTGTTTCCGTAAGCACGCGAACATTTAATCTGTAATTAGGGTCAGCACATACATAAGAATCTCTAACGAATACTTCTTTATTAGACAAGTAAGAAGTTACTTTTTTGTACAATGCTTCAAAAGCTTTAGGTTCAAATGGAATATTCACTTTTCCCCACCAAACTTGGTCTTCAGTAATAGGGTCTTTAACTATAAATCGATCCAAAGGGGAACGTCCTGTATATTCTCCTGTATTAATAGCTAATGCACCAGTAGAAGTTTCCATTCCTTGGCCTGACGCTATAGTCATGTCATGTAATTCGTTGGCTGATAATTGATAATGAATCTTTGCGTTTTCTATACCCATGTCTTTCAGCGAAATCGATTGCGTAAACGGTGTGTTATTATTCATGAAATTACGTGTTGTGTAGTTAAATTATTAGATTACAAAAGTAGAGCTAATATTTTATATACCATTTAATTATCCTGATTTTGTTGTTTTTTTCTTCAAAAAGTTGAAAAATAATACGCCCCAAGCTACTATAAGTAGGAGTCCACCGATAGGAGTTACAAAACCGATTACTTTGAAATCAAAGGAAGTCAAGTTGTTTGTTGCCAATAAATAAATAGACAAAGAAAATAAAATGACACCAAAAACCACTAAATAATAGATAGCTTTCTTTGTTTTTTCACTTAGGTCATTCAGCAGTGCAATAAGGATTAAAAACAAAGCATGGTACATTTGATAGCGTACTCCGGTTTCAAAAGTAATTAGCTGTTCGGGCAGTAGTACTTTTTTGAGTGCATGAGCGCCAAAAGCACCCAATATTATCGCAATTATGCCAAAAAGAGCTCCTGTTGAAATTAATTTCTTGTTCATTATTCCGTGTTTTTTCTATGTAAAAGTATTCCTTATCGGACGAAAACAAAACGTTTTTTGATGAATAGTTTGACATTTTTATTGTACAAGTAGTATTAAGCTTATCTTTTTATTTAGTTGGAAAAAGAGTGGAGTTTTAACAGCGAGCGTTTGTTATAAATACAACAATTACATACATTTGTGTTATAATTATATAGCTTATGAGAATTATTTTAATTATTGGTGCAGGTAGATCAGCATCGTCGTTGATACAATATCTTTTGAGTAAATCTGAAAAAGAGGATTTACATCTCGTTATCGGTGATTTATCATTGCCCTTAGCCCAAAGTAAAACAGAGAATCATCACAACGCAACCGCTATAGCTTTAGATATTTTTGATGCCAATCAAAGAAAAGAAGCGATAGAAAAAGCAGATATTGTGATTTCGATGTTGCCCGCTCATTTGCATATTGAGGTAGCTAGAGATTGTGTTGTGTACAAAAAGAGTTTGGTCACCGCTTCTTATGTTAGCGACGCGATGCAAGAGCTCGACGAAGCTGTAAAAGAGAACAATTTGATTTTCATGAATGAAATTGGATTGGATCCAGGTGTTGATCACATGAGTGCCATGAAGGTTATTGATGAAATAAGTGATAAAGGTGGAAAAATGCTTTTATTCGAATCCTTTTGTGGGGGTCTTGTTGCACCAGAGTCGGATACCAATCGGTGGAATTATAAATTCACTTGGGCTCCCCGTAATGTAGTGCTTGCCGGGCAAGGGGGGACGGCTAAATTTATTCAAGAAGGAACGTACAAGTACATACCTTATTGCAACTTATTTAGGAGAACAGAATTTCTTGAAGTGGAAGATTATGGTCGCTTTGAGGCTTATTCTAATAGGGATTCATTGAAATATAGGAGTGTGTATGGACTAGATGACGTATTGACCTTATACAGAGGAACTGTTCGGCGGGTCGGTTTTTCAAAGGCTTGGAATATGTTTGTTCAACTGGGAATGACGGACGATGGTTATGTGATGGAGGATTCTGAAAATATGAGTTACCGTCAATTTGTAAATTCGTTCTTGCCGTATCACCCGACAGACTCTGTTGAAATTAAGACACGCTTAATTTTAAAGATTGATCAGGATGATATTATGTGGGATAAACTGTTAGAATTGGATTTATTCAATAGTACGAAAATAGTTGGTCTAAAAAACGCTACGCCTGCGCAAATATTAGAAAAAATATTAAGTGATAACTGGACGCTGGAGCCTGACGATAAAGATATGATAGTGATGTACCATAAATTCGGATACGAATTGGACGGTGCTAAAAAGCAAATCGATTCAAAGATGGTATGCATCGGGGAAGACCAGACCTATACTGCAATGGCAAAAACAGTTGGTTTGCCAGTTGCTATGGCAACCCTGCTAATCTTGAACGGAAAAATTACTACGCCTGGAGTGCAACTTCCTATTCGTAAAGAAGTGTATCAACCGATATTGAAAGAATTAGAAGAATATGGCGTTGTTTTTAAAGAACAGTCCATGACTTATTATGGTTATAAGCCAGACAACACTTAGTAGATACTAGTTTTTAGT
>JBLIKD010000121.1:0-3943 GCA_047636275.1 Flavobacterium sp.
CAAACGCTGCATGTCATTTTTAATGTAACTGGCCGCAGGCATAATAGAATCAAAATTGGGCTTTGCATAAAAATAAACGGAACCGGTAACGAAATGCTTCGTACTATCAGTTGCATAGAATTGCGAGTTCGTAGCAGCATTCCCATCTACCTGATAAAACATACCGTATACTTTTTTGGAAGGATTTAAATAGGGCTGTTCCAGTATGTCATCGGCTTTTATAACGTGCTCGTATGTTAATTTTTGGGCGTCTCGCAGCAAAACATTGATATTATTATTTACGGGTTTGTAAGTCAAATAAATAGTCGCTTTCATTTTTGGATACGTAATCGTAAACCCACAATCCTTTTCTCCTTTTATAACAGCTTCTGAATTCATTTCGAAAGTAAACGGACATTCATTTTCAAAATCAGCATATTTAGCGATAGGATAATCCAAGCGCAAATAGCTGGACGGCTTTGGGAAAACATCCTCTTTACAACTTGAAAATAAGAATAACCCTATAAACACCATTACAAGTATTAGCCTAGAAAAAAAAATAGTTTTATCGCGCTTCAAATTAAACATCAACCGTTACTTTTATCTGTTTTATACGTTTTTTATCTACTGTCTCAATCGTAAACAAACAATTTGAAAAAGAAATTTTTTGGCCCTTCATTGGGAAATTTCCTGATATCTCAAGAATAAATCCCGCCAAAGTCTCAGCTTCTCCCTTTTTCATCTCAAAGATATCCTCGTTGATTTCAACGATTCTGTAGAAATCCTTCAGGTTTATTTTACCTTCAAAAAGATAGTTTTTTTCGTCAATTTTAGTGAAGTTAACATTGTCGTCATCAAACTCATCACTAATATCACCAACAATTTCTTCGATTACATCCTCTAGGGTAACTAAACCAGAAGTGCCCCCGTATTCATCCACCACAATGGCAAGATGGCTTTTCATTCTTTGAAAATCCTTTAATAAATTGTCTAATTTTTTATTCTCAGGGATAAAAAAAGGTTCTCGTATTAAAGTGTTCCAAGCGAAATCTTTCTCGTCAAGATGACGCAATAAATCCTTAACAAACAAAACACCCTCTATATGGTCAATGCTATCTCGATAGACTGGAATTCTGGAATATCCTTTTTCGATGATTTTTGAATAGATATCAGCAAATGATTCCGTTATTTCTAATGCAAAAACATCAATTCTCGGACTCATCACTTGCTTCGTATCTGTGTTACCAAAGGTCACAATCCCCATCAAAATCTTTTGCTCTTCTAATGAGGTCTCATCTGATGAAGTAAGCTCTAATGCTTGTGACAATTGATCCACTGAAAAATTTGTTTTCTGTTTTCCCAGTTTATTATGCAAATAGACTGTTGATTCCCTCATAGGCACGCTGATTGGTGACAGCAATTTATCAAGAACTGCAACAGGGTAAGCGACCATCTTTGCAAACTTAATGTTGTTGCGACTGGCATACACTTTAGGTAGTACTTCGCCAAACAACAAAAGTAAGAAGGTAACCAGGATTACTTCGACAGTGAATTTTAAAACCGGTGAGGTGATAGCAGAAAATATATCTTGACCAATAAATGAAAACAAAATTACTACTCCAATATTGATAAAATTATTAGCCACAAGTAAAGTCGCCAGAAGCTTTTTGGGCCGATCTATTAAATCAGCGATAATTTTACCTTTTGAAACATGGCCCTGTACGGTCTCATCAATGTCTTGTTGAGACAACGAAAACAAAGCTACTTCGGCTCCAGAAACTAATGCTGAGCAAAGAAGCAAAACAAATATTCCAATAAAACCAAACATTAGATCAGTGTCTAATGTATATGCAAAACTTAAACTGGGCTCTGGGTCCACATTAAAAAAGATTAGTTAAACAATCAAAATGGCAAATCATTGATAGGCAAGCCATTATTTTGTGCGTCAAAGTTAGTGTTTTTTGTGGATTCAGAACTGTCAATTTGTTTGTTGTTTTCGTTGCCTTTTTTAGTAGACAAAAAAGTAAATTCGGTTACTTGAATTTCACTAGTATGTTTTGTGGTCCCATCCTCAGTCTGCCATTGGCGGGACTTAATACGCCCCTCTACATATATTTTGTCGCCTTTTGACAAATGTTTTTCGCAAATTTCGGCTGCTTTATTGCGTACGACTAAGTTATGCCACTCTGTAGAAGTGATTTTTTCATTCGTCGTTTTGTTAATATAAACTTCATTTGTAGCTAATTGAAATCTCCCTATACAGTTTCCTCCATCAAAATAATGCATTTTTATTTCATCCCCAAGATGCCCTATCAGCATCACCTTATTTAACGTTCCGTTCATGATATTAGATGTCGATTTAACTCAAAGATACATTTTTTTATACCCTGTTTTTATTCCTGTGCAATAAAGTTATGAATCACGATAGGAAATGGAAATGTTTTCAAAACTTCGTTACTTATTCCGTTTTCCACCGCTCCCTTCACACTTACTTTCCAAAACTTGATATGCAAATGTTGATGTGACAATTTGTGAATGATACTTTTCTCATTAAAAGCTTCTATACCTATAATTGTATCTACCGAATAAAAATCTTGGACTATTATTGAAGCGATATAATCAAACTCTTCTTCCTTGTCGGTTTCAATCAAAGGGAATTCATATAGATTTTGCCAAATCCCTTTTGCCGTTCGTTTTTGGATTATCGTATCCTCATTGTCATCAGACACCACCAAATAATTGAAATAACGGTTTCTAACTTTTAGCTTCTTCGATTTAACCGGCAACTGGTGAACCTTCTTTTTTTGCAATGCCAAACAACTTTCGTTAAAAACACAAACACTGCAGTCAGGACTTTTTGGAACGCACTGTAAAGCCCCAAACTCCATTATGGCTTGGTTAAAAGTTGCAGGATCGTATTTTGGCATTAATTCGAAAGCCAGTGCCGCAAATTCCTTTTTGGAAGAAGCCAAAGCAATGTCCGTTTCTATGTCAAAATAACGAGACAAAACGCGAAACACATTTCCGTCCACAACAGGAACCACTTCATTGTAAGAAAACGAAGCAATCGCGGCAGCGGTATACTCACCAACTCCTTTCAACTTCAATAAATCACTGTAATTATCTGGAAAAACCCCAGATAGTTCCCAAGCAACATATTGCGCTGTTTTGTGCAGATTTCTAGCACGAGAATAATAACCGAGTCCCTGCCACAGTTTCAACACCTCTTCCTCATTGGCTTCAGCCAGATCAAAAACAGTAGGAAATGCCGCTGAAAAGGCTAAAAAATAAGGCGTACCTTGAGCAACGCGAGTTTGTTGAAGCATGATTTCGGAGAGCCAAATTGCATAAGGATTAGTGGTACCACGCCAAGGCAGCTCTCTCTTGTTTTGTAAGTACCATTTAATAAGCGTATTAGAAAATTTCATTATTATTTATTTGTTGACAAAAGTAAAAGTTTATGTGATTAAATTTTAATGAATTAGCTTGAATAATTGTTTTTTAAATTCATATATTTGCACACTCAAAAAAATGATTACAATATAATAAATTAAGGAAAGAAAATGACGAAAGCAGATATCGTAGCAAAAATTTCAGAAAAATTAGGTCTAGAAAAAGGTGATGTACAAGCAACAGTAGAGACTTTTATGAATGAAGTTAAAAATTCATTAGAAACTGGAGATAATGTTTATTTAAGAGGTTTCGGAAGTTTTATTGTAAAAACTAGAGCTGAAAAAACTGGAAGAAATATTTCCAAAAACACAACAATAAAAATTCCTGCACATAACATTCCTGCATTCAAACCTGCAAAAGTTTTTGTTGAAGGAGTAAAGATAAATAACGAAGCAAAGTAAAATATTAATTAATCATAAAATCGACACGATATGCCAAGTGGTAAAAAAAGAAAGAGACATAAGGTAGCAACTCACAAACGTAAAAAAAGAGCGAGAGCTAACCGTCACAA
>JBLIKD010000122.1:0-3932 GCA_047636275.1 Flavobacterium sp.
TATTATCTGAAGTTACTAAATCCCATAAAATATTTTCAGCTTCTGGAAAGGCGGCATTTTGATGCATTTGGTCATCAAACAATCTCTTGATAATGTTACGGTCAGATAGCCCAGTGCTAAATAACTTTAAAACATTTTGTTTTGTTAATTTTTTCGTAGCATCTCCCTTAGAAGGCACCACTGAAAATTCTATAACGGTAGCTTTCGCATTTGGAAATTTCCCATTATACGCTTTAAAAAGCAGTTGATTGATATGAAATAAAGGGGCCTGCACCGCTATTTCTGGATATTCTTCACTAATCTTGTCAATAAGCATATCGTTTGAAATCTGCTGGATCTGCCCTTCGTTCAAAGAATCAGACAACTTATAATCCAAGACTATTGCAGCAGCCTCATTAGGTTCAAAATCGGTAATCGCCATAGATAGCAACTCACTTAAGTTTTCTTTTTTAGCACTCGATGCTTCTGGATAAGCAAACTTTCTCAATAATTGAACATAGTCATCGTCACTCCAATATTCTTTAATTTCCTCAACCGTATTGATGCTTTGTATTTTTACTTGATAATTCATATCGTATTTTTAATTTTTAATAATTAGCTTCCTTACTGTCGAAAGTAGTAACCAATATACCCTTTTTATCTCGCAGGAGGTTCGGCATTTCATTAAGTTTAACAATAATCAACGCCTAGAGCAATCTTTCTTTTTTTAATAAATCCCTATCTTTGTAATTGAAACTATGCTGTTTCAACGAATAACAATTAATGACTATCTAATGAAAATATTAACGACGAAATTTGATACAAAACACGACACAGCGCCTTTTTCGAAAATAAAAAATGAGGATTTCCTTCCTGCTTTCATCGAAGGAATTGCATTAGCAAAAGCCGAAATTGATTTTATTGTAGACAACAAAGAGGCACCCACTTTCAAAAACACCATTGAGGCTTTGGACTTTAGCGGATATACATTGGACCGGCTTTCTAGTATTTTCTTCAATTTGAATTCTGCAGAAACCAATGACGAAATACAAAAAATCGCTCAGGAGGTTTCTCCATTGTTATCTGATTTCGGTAACGATATCCGACTGAATGCCGAATTATTTGCTAAAGTTAAGGCCGTACAGGAGCAAAAAGCTACTTTAAACCTCAACATAGAGCAAACCACTTTGTTAGATGAAAAATACAAAAGCTTTTCTAGAAACGGTGCTAATCTAGCAGAGGATAAAAAAACCAAACTGCGTGAAATCGACAAAGAATTATCTAGGATAAGTTTGCAATTTGGCGAAAATGTATTAGCCGAAACTCAGGCTTTTGAATTGCATATCACGAATGAGGAAGACTTGTCTGGACTACCGGAAGGAACTATAGAAGCCGCTCGCTCTCTGGCGAAAAGCCAAGAAAAAGAAGGCTGGATCTTCACGTTAGATTATCCCAGCTACGTTCCATTTGTTACCTACGCTGATAATAGGAAACTACGTAAAAAGATGGCTATTGCTTTTGGAGCAAAAGGTTTTCAGAACAACGAATTAGACAACCAGCAAAATGTATTTAAAATTGCCAAATTGCGCTTTGATAGAGCCCAACTTTTAGGTTATGCTACTCATGCCCACTTTGTGCTTGAGGAAAGAATGGCTGAGAGTCCTGAGAAGGTAAATACATTCTCTAAAGATCTATTAGAAAAAGCAAAACCGGCTGCCTTAAAAGAGTTTGCCGATTTGACGGCTTTCGCTAAAAAAATTGATGGACTAGAGCAACTAGAAAAATGGGACGGAGCTTATTATTCTGAAAAATTGAAACAAGAACTATTCAGTTTAGATGATGAAAAACTGAAGCCTTATTTTCAACTAGAAAAAGTATTGAGTGGCGCTTTTACGATTGCTGGAAAATTATATGGCTTAACTTTTACTGAAGTTTTTGATATTGACAAGTACCACGAAGAAGTGACTACTTATGAAGTAACAGATGAAAAAAAGGAATTAGTTGCTATTTTTTATGCCGATTTTTTCCCGAGAAAAGGAAAACGTAATGGCGCTTGGATGACTTCGTACAAATCACAATTTGTACAAAACGGAATCAACGAAAGGCCACACATCTCAAACGTATGTAATTTCACGAAACCTACCGAAACAAAACCTTCCTTATTAACTTTTAATGAGGTACTGACTTTGTTTCATGAATTTGGACATGGATTGCACGGGATGTTAGCTAATACCACTTACCCAAGTTTATCCGGAACTTCAGTATATTGGGACTTTGTAGAATTACCAAGCCAAGTAATGGAAAACTGGTGCTACGAACCAGAGGCTTTGGCTTTGTTTGCTACGCATTATCAAACGGGCGAGATCATACCTATTGAATTAGTTCAAAAAATCAAGGAAAGTTCCAACTTTCAGGAGGGAATGGCCACGATGCGTCAGTTAAGCTTTGGCTTACTAGACATGGGATGGCACGGACAAGACCCATCAGCTATAACGGATATTAAAGCTTTTGAAATCGAACAATTTGCAGCTACTCAATTGTATCCTGACGTAAACGAGAATGCGATGAGCACTGCCTTTTCTCATATCTTTCAGGGCGGTTATTCTTCGGGTTATTACAGTTACAAATGGGCCGAAGTTCTCGATGCTGACGCTTTTGAATTCTTCCAAGAAAAAGGAATCTTCAACAAGGAGGTTGCTACTAAATTTAAAGACAATATTCTATCCAAGGGAGGGACAGAAAGTCCGATGATTCTCTACAAACGTTTCAGAGGACACGAACCAAGTCCAGATGCTTTGTTGAAAAGAGCCGGATTAATATAAATAACACTACGAATTTTAATTTCAGAACCGAAGCATTGCTGCTTCGGTTTTTTTTATCAAAAGAAAACAACCATCAGCCACCAAAAAACAGGAATGCCTTCGACCCAAAAGGAGGTATAATAGTTTGATCTTTTTTCATTTGCAAAAATAATAAAAAGAGAAAGAGCCAAAACTAAAAACAAGTTTACGATTAACTGCTCCTCTAAAAAATTAATTTTCAAAAATTCTAAAAAATAGAATGGAATCAACAATAACAAACCTACAATTTTGGTCTTGACCACTCCTATTTGTTGTGGCACTGTGTGTAAATGAGGATCATCATTAGCCAAATCAAGAATTTCAAAAATTAGAATCAGCACAAAAACTAATATAAAACGCTGAATAAACTTGAGATAGAAATCGAGTCCTAACGAAATATGTGCATCAACGACGGGTAATACCAATGTTACCCCTACCCAACACAAAGCCACGATATAAATCTTGACCCCAGCCCAGTTACGCGCATTTCTTTTATTAGGAAAAAAAGGAAGTGTATATAAAAGCGTCAAGCCTAGAACACCCACGGAAACAATTTGGGTGACTAGCTGCAGTTGAAAAAAATAATAACTCACTGCAATTAATGAGAAAAGACTCAATACGGCAATGATTTTTAACTCATTTCGCATTTGTTTTTTTTGGGCTCTTGCCAAAGCATCGTACTTCACAAAATTATAACCTACAATTGTACCGAAAAAAGCAAAATTAGCCATCGCTTGATTAGGAGAAATGTGGAACATAAAATGCGTCATTCGCACTAGTGCATATACAGACAAAGCCACGTGAGTACTGCTCCTGATATAAAAATCAAATATTTTTTTAAAAACCTCCATTAAACAAAATTAATCAATTACGAACAAATACAGCATTTACTTATAAATTTGATAAAAAATCAGTCTAAAACCCAAATTAGATTGTTTATAATACTTATTTTTGCATAACTAAAAAACACAACATTACTACACTTCCATGAAAACAGACTCATTTGCTTTAAGACACTTAGGACCAAGAGATCACGATTTACCTAAAATGTTAGAAACTATAGGTGTTGAATCTTTAGACCAACTAATTAACGAGACTATTCCAGCTGACATT
>JBLIKD010000123.1:0-3874 GCA_047636275.1 Flavobacterium sp.
TTTAGCCATTGGTCTAGCGTATTCACTTCTAATTTATTTATTGTATGAACTCAATTAAAACAGGATTGATGGCAATAGCTCTATTGTTATCAGGCACAGCAGTTACTGCGCAAATTAAAAACACTAAAACTGAAACCGTAAAAATATTTGGAAACTGCGGTATGTGTGAAACGAATATCGAGAAGGCAGGGAGCCTCAACAAAATGGCAATGGTTGATTGGAATAAAGACAGTAAAATGGCTACTATTACCTACGATTCTAAAAAAACAAATTCAGACGAAATCCTAAAGCGGATCGCTTTGGCGGGTTATGACAGTGAGAAATTTAGTGCCCCAGACAATGTGTACGACAATCTTCATGGCTGTTGTCAATATGATAGAGAGGCTAGCTTAGAGGTAACGACAGAAGTGTCTAAAACGGAAGTGAACCATGATGATCATTTTAATCATACTGAAGCTACAACATTAGACAAACAAGAAGTGAATCAATTAAAATTAGTTTTTGATAATTACTTTTTATTAAAAGACGCACTAGTGAAGTCAGATGGCGCAAGCGCTTTAGCTGTTTCAAAAGATTTGTTAGTTTCATTGAATGATGTAAAAATGAAGGAGCTGTCAATGGATGTTCACATGGTTGGGATGAAAGTGATGAAAGATTTAAAGACCGATTCAAATGTAATTTCTGAAACTCAAGACGTCAAAAAACAAAGATCTTCATTTATGACTTTGTCTAAAAATATGTATGAGTTAATAAAAGCAGCTAAATACGAATCTCCGGTTTATTTCCAATTTTGCCCTATGGCAAACGGCGGGAAAGGTGCCAACTGGTTAAGTAAGGAAAACGCGGTTAAGAATCCATATTACGGTTCTCAGATGATGACATGCGGCAAAACTGTTGAAACAATTAAATAATTCAGCAAATGCTGTTTTAAAAAAATAGATTAATGTTGAAAATACGAAATATAATTTTGAGCTGTAGTTTACTGTTTGTTTTTTCAGTCGCAAATGGACAAATCAAATGGGGGGATACTTTACCCGATCTTAAACTTCAAAGCAGTAAGAATACAGAGGTTGAGTTAAGTTCTTTCAAAGGAAAAACTGTATTAATTGACTTTTGGGCTTCATGGTGCGGACCTTGCAGATTAGCCAATAGGAAATTGGTAAAATTGTATGATTCCTATAAAGGCAAGGAATTTGAAATTATAGGGATTTCAATCGATACGGATAAGGCAAAATGGTTCAGCGCCATTGACAAAGATAAAATGAGTCACCAGCAATTAATAGACTCAAAAGGATTTGATGCTCAGACAGCAGTTGCTTTTGGAGTAGAAGAATTGCCCTCTACTTACCTTTTTGATGCCTCAGGAAAACTAATTGTGATTAATCCAACGGAAGAACAAATTATCGCTCAAATAAATAAACAAATAAACAAATGAAAACCCTAAATCTAAAATTTTTAATGATAGTACTTTTAGCTTTGATATCAAGCACAAGGTCCTATTCCCAAATCTCAAAAGCTGAAATTAGAGCAACTGGGCTTACTTGTTCGATGTGTTCTAATGCAATTAACAAACAATTGAAAAAAATGACTGAAGTGGATAGTGTAGCTACTGACTTGAACACAAACACCTTTGTGGTCTACCTCAAAAAAGAGAATGCTTTAAGTCCTATGGTTTTTAAAGAAAGTGTTGAAAAAGCAGGTTTTTTTGTCGGCTCACTAGAAGTTACCATGGCATCAGACCAGCTAAAATTAAATCCAAATTATATTTTAGTTGATTCTAAGGAAGTATTACCTAATGAAGAAGTCGTTGTTAGAATTCTAGACAAAGGATATGTTACCGAAAAAGAACACAAGAAGTTATTGAAGGCCTATTCGAAAACAGCAACTTTTGCCTTGAGCAATGAGGAATATTTTCATATAAAAGTAGTAAACTAATGAAGAAGGTTATTGTAGTTCTGGTTTTATTTATAATATCCCAAAGCATAAAGTCACAGGAGCTTTTTGTGGTTACAGATCCGGCGAGCAATGTGCCAACAGGTTCTTTAAGCGTCCGTCTAGGGCAATCCGTATTCAAAGAGAAATTTGAAAAAGGATACAATTACCATTTTATGCCAGAAGTCACTTGGGGAATGAATAAAAATTTAATGTTTCGTGCATCGGTATTTGTAAGTAATCGAAATACCGAATTAGTAACCGAAGGGGCAAGTTTCTATAGCAAATATCGGATTTATTCAATAGATGATTTGAACAGTCATTTCCGTCTGGCTGCTTTTGCGAGATACAGTTTTAATAACGCAGACATTCACCAGGAACAAATTGAAATAATGGGACACAATACTGGTTTTGAAGCCGGAATTGTTGCTACAAAATTAATAAAGAAAGTAGCCGTTAGTTCCTCCATCAGTTTTGAAAAAGCGCTGGACAACAAGCCCAATTATTTTTTTCCGTCCACACAAGGAGATAATGCAACAAACTATACTTTATCTTTTGGGAAATTAATGTATCCCAAAAAATACACTAATTATAAACAAACAAATATTAACTTAATGGTCGAATTTGTAGGTCAGACGATTAACGAAAATGGGAAATCATATTTAGATGCCGTACCTGCAGTTCAGTTTATTATTCAAAGTCAGGCACGAATTGATATCGCCTATCGACATGAGTTATACAGTTCCATGCTTCGGTCAGCTCCCAATGGGGTTTATTTGAATCTGGAATACACCTTTTTTAACATCTCTAAATAATCAGGTTGAAAAGCCTGAATTAAAATCTAACAATAATTTAAAATCTAATAATAATGAAAAATCTAATAAAAATGAAAAAAATAATTCTTTCAATAGTGTTGATGGCAATTGTAGTAGTAGGCTGTAATCAAAAAAATAAGCAAGAAGAGTCCGTAAATCCGGAAGCAACTGAAAATACATCACAATTGTATTCCTGTCCAATGCATCCTGAAGTTACCGGGAAACAAGGAGAGGAATGTTCTAAATGCGGAATGGAATTAACGGAGCCAGTAGCTCAAACGGAAGCTGTTTCTGAAGAAGTAAAAACAGAAAAAGTTGCTGCAACTCCATTTTCTGCTATTGTAGACGCTAATGTAAATGATTATTTGAAAGTTAAAAATGCACTTGTTAAAGACGATTCAAATGCAGCAGCAGCAGCAGCTAAGGTTTTATTGGCAACTTTTAATACAGCAAATACCACTTCAATTGATGCGAAATTGAAAAAGGAATACATAGACATTGCAGATGATGCCAAAGAACATGCTGAGCATATTGCTGATAACTCTGGAAAAATAGATCATCAAAGAGAACATTTTGCTCTTTTGAGCAGAGACATGAATGATATGATAAAAACTTTTGGAACCAATAAAAAATTATATCAAGACTACTGTCCAATGTACGATCAAGGTAAAAGTGGGTATTGGATAAGCGAATCTAAAGAGATCAAGAATCCATATTATGGATCAGAAATGTTGACTTGTGGAGGAATGTTAAAAGAGTTGTAGATGAGCTCAATTATCAAAAAAAATTAGCCCTTTCTGGTATTGTCATTTTTTTGCTGATGCAACTGTATCTACCAGCGCGTAATGTAGATTATGGGCCAGTCACGTCTATGAATTTTTCTAAGACATTTTCAGTTCCTGAAAAAGTGCAGACTATTTTGCAAAATTCTTGTTTTGACTGTCATAGTAATAGCATCAATTATCCTTGGTGCTCCTTTGTTCAGCCTGTACGAATGTTTCTGGATAGTCATATTAATGAAGGGAAAGAAAACTTGAATTTTAGTGAATATGGTACTTACTCTAGACGAAAACAACGAAGCAAATTAGATCGAATAATTAAACAAATACAATCAGATGAAATGCCTT
>JBLIKD010000124.1:0-3827 GCA_047636275.1 Flavobacterium sp.
CAGGTCCATTGCAAATTGCTAATCGTAATTGAAATAAAGCTTTTTCTAAAATTGCTTTAATACGACACCAGTTAAACTTTTAATATAAAAATATAATGACATCTTTCAGTAAACAATTATCCTTTCGTTGGTCCGATTTAGATCCTAATTTTCATGTACGCCATAGTGCGTATTACGACTTTGGTGCGCAGCACCGTATCGAAATTCTTGAAAGTCTTGGCTTAACCATGAAAGTTCTACAGACAAGTCACTTTGGTCCGATACTCTTCAGGGAAGAATGTATTTTCAGAAAAGAAATAGGACTTTCTGACACGATTTTTATGCATACCAAAATTTCCAAAATGAGACCTGATGCTTCCCGCTGGTCTATTGTACATGAATTTAAAAATGCAGAAGATAAATTATGTGCCATAATTACTGTTGACGGCGCCTGGATGGACACAACCCTGCGAAAAATAGCCAATCCAACTCCAGCCATAGCTATGGAAGCTATGAGCAGCATACCAAAAACAGCCGATTTTATCGAACTTTAGATTATGTAAACTGTGAAAATTACAAAGGGTACTCTTTCTTTAGAACAAAAGTAAACCGTCAAAAATGCGCATAAAAAAGACTGATTATCAACGATAATCAGTCTTTTTTATTTATATTGGTATTCTACAATAAAGAACTCTTAGTTAACCCTTCCTAGAGCTCATTTACTAATTCAGACTGAATTTATTAGAGAATTAACGTAAATTCAACACGCTATGACATCAATTGTAACTACAAACGAAAAGCACATAGGAATCAATAAAATGACAAGCAAATGAAAACTAAAATTGGCATTGTATTATCTGGAGGTGGTGCCAGAGGAATTGCACATTTAGGAATTTTAAAGGCATTAGAAGAATTTGGCATTGTGCCTACTCATATTTCAGGAACCAGTGCAGGTGCGATAACAGGTGCCTTTTATGCAGCAGGTTACTCTATACCAGAGATTGTTAGCATATTGAAAAAGGGACAAATCTTTAATTTTTCTAATATTCTGATAAAGAGACAGGGCTTGTTTGCCATGAAAGGATTCCATGATATTTATAAAGAATATTTCCCCACCGATTCTTTTGAGGACCTCAAGATACCATTATACGTAACCGCTACCGATATTTTAAAAGGAGAGTTGGTTTACTTTTCGTCAGGAAATCTATCTCAATCGTTAATGGCTTCTTCCTGTATACCAATGTTGTTCCAACCGGTACATTATAAGAATACTTTGTTTGTGGACGGCGGAGTACTCAATAATTTCCCCACAGAACCGCTATCCGGGCAATGTGACATCATTATAGGTAGTTATGTCAATTCAATTAAGAATGAAGTGGATCAAATTCATATGAATAATGTTATGGATCGATGTTTTCATTTGGCTATGAAGGGTTCTGTTCAAAGTAAAATAGACCGTTGCTCTCTCTACATTGAACCACCAAACATGAGCCAGTTTAGTATTTTTAATCTTAAAAGGGCTGATGAAATCTTTGATTATGGCTATCAATACGCACTAACCTTGGAAAAACAGATAAAAGAACTCCACCTTTAGGTAGTATAAATTTGAAAATTGTACTTTCTAGATTTGCTGCTTTACTAAATCGAAAGAACAAGTACTTTAAAATAAATTATTTCGTTTTTTTAGCTTCTATTATAAAATTTAGAGATAGAGAAATCCGACTTGAAGAATTAGCCGGTAATTTTTTTATGAGTTTCATAATCAGTATTTTTGTATTACTCTTATTTATTACTGGTACTTATTGGAATCAATACCACAGCCAATACAGTCCCTGAGCACAGAATGACGCCGTATTTAACTACTCTTTACCCCAATATAAATTGAAAATGAAAACTAGTCACTATTTAATATTAACTTGTATTATAACTGTCTTTAGCGCATGCAAAGGACAAAATAAAGAAACAGAACCTATGGAACAAACGCATCTATTTACAAATGAACTAATACATGAAACCAGTCCCTATTTATTACAACACGCCCATAATCCTGTAAATTGGTATCCCTGGGGTGAGAAAGCATTTCAAAAAGCCAAAGAAGAAAATAAGCTTGTAATTATAAGTATTGGTTATGCCGCTTGCCACTGGTGTCATGTGATGGAGAAAGAAAGCTTTGAAGATGTGGCTGTTGCCAAATATATGAATGCCAATTTTGTTTGCATCAAAGTGGATCGCGAAGAGCGTCCTGACGTGGATCAAGTCTACATGACCGCAGCTCAATTGCTAACTGGAAGTGGTGGGTGGCCATTGAATGCATTGGCCTTAGCGGATGGAAAACCGTTTTTTGCAGGCACCTATTTCCCTAAAGAAAACTGGCTCGAAATGCTACATTATTTTGTGGATATGCAGAATAAAACACCTCAGGCACTGATTGACCAAGCCCAAAAAGTGACGGATGGCGTGAAAAATGCTGAAAATGTCTCTTTTGTCGAAGAAACATCGATTGCCTCGATCACTGATTTGAATTCTGTTTTTAAAAAATGGGAACCTCGGATTGATTTTAATAAAGGCGGTGGCTACAGCGCACCTAAATTCCCGATGCCGGCCAACTGGGAATATTTACTGCAATACCACCATTTAACTAATAATCCCAAAGCTCTAAAGGCGGTTACCGCCACGTTAGACAATATGGCTTTTGGCGGGATTTATGATCAACTGGGTGGCGGATTCTCCCGTTATTCTACCGATGAAGACTGGCTGGTGCCCCATTTTGAAAAGATGCTTTATGATAATGCCCAACTCGTTAGTTTGTATAGTCATGCTTACCAGTCAACAAAAAATCCGTTGTATAAAACAATTGTGTATGAAACCCTTGATTTTATTGAAAAAGAGTTGACAGCTCCTGGAGGAGGATTTTATTCTTCCTTGGATGCGGATAGTGAGGGTGAAGAAGGCAAATACTACGTCTGGACTGCTAAAGAACTTAGTGCGATCTTAGGACAAGAGGCACCCCTATTTTCTGATTATTATAACAGTACAACAAATGGAAATTGGGAAGACAAAAAGAATATTTTGTTTAGAAAATCTGCTGATGCCACTATAGCAAAAAGATATAAAATTTCATTAGAAACCCTTGATAGTAAAATTAAAGAAAGTAGAGCTAAACTGCTAATTGCACGTGCTGAACGCGTAAAACCAAGACTGGACGATAAAATTCTAACAGCATGGAATGGTTTAATGCTGAAAGGCTACGTTGCTGCTTATCGCGCTTTTGACGATCCTGCTTTTTTAAGCAAAGCTATTAAAAACGCCAATTTTTTAGCTGAGGAAACGATCACCGATTCAAATGAAATAATGCGCAATTACAAAAATAACAAAGCTACCATTCATGGCCTCCTGGATGATTATGCGTTTACTATTTCAGCATTTATTGAATTGTATCAAGCTACTTTTAATGAAAAGTGGTTGTATAAAGCAAAAGAACTAAATGATTATGCGGTAACCCATTTTTATGATTCAAAATCAGGGATGTTTTTTTATACACACAATAATCACTCGAATTTGATTGCTCGAAAAATGGAAGTAGCAGATAACGTAATCCCTTCCTCTAATTCTGAAATGGCAAAAAATCTATTCTTTTTAGGCCTCTACTTTGATAATGCCGATTACTCACAGAAATCCAAACAAATGCTCACCAACGTGCAGCAAGATGTTCATAATAATATTAAGTATTACTCCAATTGGGGACGTTTAGAAATGCTTTTCATAAAACCACCCTTTGAGATCGCTATCGTGGGGCCCAGCTTCGAAAACGCCAGAAAAGCTTTCGATAAAAAATACCTTCCCAATGC
>JBLIKD010000125.1:0-3792 GCA_047636275.1 Flavobacterium sp.
CAAATTGAATGCAACATTAATTTTTAAAATTAATCTATTTTTTTTCGATTATAAGTTACTTTTGTTCCATCACGAGTAGTAAAGCAACGAAAATAAATACTACAATGAGACAGGACTTCTATTTGTTCATAACTTACAATCCGAATAAAAAATATCTTTCACGATTAATGATTTAGAATTTATAAATAAATGCTAATATAGATTAGGATTGTTTCCTTTTTCTTAAATTTGACAAAAAATAAATCCATTGAACAAATCCTTTTTTTTTATCTGTTGCTGTTTGGTAATACTAAGTTCAAAATCCGTTTTGTCGCAAGCACCTAAAAAAATTATTGTAGAGCATTCTGATTTTGCAGATGTAAATCAGGTGGAGATGCCAGATGCATTTTTACTTACCGGAAACGTGCGCGTTAACCACGATGGCGTCGTCCTAACCTGCAATAAAGCCTATTATTTTCAGAAAGAAAATTACATTAAAGCTTTTGGAAATGTACAATTGGTTCAAGGTGACACCTTGTTTCTAAACAGTAAATACGCCGAGTATAGCGGTAACGCGAAGAAAGCCTTTGCCTCTGGTGAAGCTTTTATGAGCTCAGCAGATGCTACTTTAGCAACAGACACCATAAATTTTGATAGAAATACTCAAGAAGTATACTATAATACGAAAGGTACTATTGTGAATAAAGACAATACATTAATCAGTAAATCTGGTAAATATTATGTGACTCAAAAAAAATTTCAGTTCCTGACTGCCGTTACAATTACTAATCCTAGCTATGTGATTAAATCAAATCATTTGGATTACTACACAAACTCAGGTCACTCCTATCTTTTTGGACCATCGACAATTACAAGTAAAAAAAATTACATCTATACTGAAAAAGGGTTTTATGATACTAAAAAAAATCTAGGTCATTTTCTTAGAAAGTCCTTTATAAAATATGAAGATCGATTAATTGAAGGAGATAGTTTGTACTATGATAGGAATAAGGAGTTTGCTTCCGCAACCCGAAATGTAAAGATCACGGACTCTATTAATCGTGGAATTGTAAAAGGACATTATGCCGAAATGTATAAAAAACAGGATTCGCTGTTTGTCACCAAAAGAGCCGTAGCTATAAACTTTGCCGAAAATGACTCCATTTATATTCACGGTAAAAAATTGATGGTGACAGGTAAAGAAGGAAATAGAATAATTCGCGCTTACAACGATGTACGGTTTTATAAAACAGACATGAGCGGAAAATGTGATTCGCTACATTCTAGTTCAAAAACAGCTTTAACAAAACTAATAGGAAACCCTGTACTATGGAACGGAGAAAGCCAAATAACAGGAGATTTAATGCATCTAATAGGAAACAACACCACAAAAGAACTAGATTCGCTAAGGGTGCTTAATAATACCTTTCTAGTCTCGAAAGATACCTTAGGAACCGGATACAATCAGGTAAAAGGACAAAATCTTTACGGAAAGTTTGAAGAGGGTAAACTACATGAAGTGGATATTATAAAAAATGCAGAGGTTCTCTACTTTATGCGAAATGAGGCAAAAGAACTCATTGGTATCAATAAAAATGTGAGCAGTAAAATCAATCTCATTTTAGAAAATAACGCAGTGGAAACGATTACTTTTTTCAAACAAGTTGACGGAGATATTTTTCCAGAAAAAGAGCTCCCAGAAAACGCTAGAAAACTGAGAGGTCTTATCTGGCGCGGTAATGAAAGAATAAATTCGAAGGAAGATCTGTTTTCAGATGAAGAAAACAAACTCAATGACAAAATGGTAAAAGAAGGAGAAAAGGAGAATACAAAAAAAAATGTCCCAATGAAGATCCGCAAGGAAACATTGAACTACGATAAAAGGAATAAACCAGCAGCGAAAGTACAACAATCTAACAAATAATAGTTTTGAATACTGATTTCTTAAAATACCAGGCACAAACCTCTCCCTATCCGTTGGGTATGGAGATTTCTCATGCAAAAGGTTCTTATATCTACGCCACCAATAATAAAAAATACTTAGATTTTGTTGCAGGAGTTTCTGCATGTACGCTGGGGCACCAGCCCGCCAGAGTAAACCAGGCTATCAAAGACCAGCTGGACAAGTATTCGCATGTTATGGTATACGGAGAGTATTCTCAAAGCCCAGCAGTGGAATATTGCAAGCTTTTAGCATCACTACTACCGCAATCTTTAGACAAAACCTATCTCGTTAACTCCGGAACGGAAGCCATCGAAGGGGCATTAAAATTAGCTCGACGCGTTACAGGTCGAAGTCAATTGATTTCTTGCCATAATGCCTATCATGGAAACACAATGGGGTCCTTGAGTATAATGGGTTTTGAAGAGCGCAAACAAATTTTTCGTCCATTGATTCCAGATGTCGATTTTATCACTTTCAATAATGAAGCAGACCTAGCTAAAATAACAACAAGAACGGCAGGTATCGTTTTAGAAACAATCCAAGGTGGTGCCGGCTTTATTCAACCGCATAATGATTTTCTAAAAAAAGTTCGTGCACGTTGTACTGAAGTAGGTGCTCTTATGATTTTAGATGAAATTCAACCCGGTTTCGGGAGAACGGGAAAACTTTTTGGATTTCAGAATTATGATGTTGTCCCAGATGTTGTTGTTATGGGAAAAGGAATGGGGGGAGGAATGCCTGTGGGCGCTTTTACAGCATCAACCGCAATGATGGATTTATTGAGTGATAATCCAAAACTGGGACATATCACCACTTTTGGAGGGCACCCTGTCATTGCGTCAGCCTGTTTAGCTACCCTGCAAGAAATTACTGAAACCGACCTAATGCCCAGAACTTTAGACAAAGAAAAACTGTTTAAATCACTTTTGGTACACCCTTTGATAAAGGAGATTAGAGGAAAGGGGCTAATGCTAGCCGCAATGACAAATCACGCGGCGGTAACGAACGAAGTAATTTTAAAATGTCAAGACAAAGGCCTTATTTTATTCTGGTTACTTTTTGAAGAATGTGCTATAAGAATTACGCCACCACTTACAATTTCAGACGATGAAATACGTGAAGGTTGCGCAATAATACTAGAAGTAATGGATGAAGTGCTTTTGTCAACACAAATTAAATAACTTACGATAACAGTTGATAAACACTATTTTATGTTCATTAAATTGTTCACAAAAATTCCGAATTTTCTTGCCAACAACAGTAAGAATGCCTAAATTGTGTTAGGCTAAATTCTAAAAAATAAAGTATGCAATTAAGCAACGAAGAAGAAGACTATAACTTATCCCTTAAAAAATTTGAGTCTATGTTGAAAACCAACAAAGTACTCTTTTTTGACTCGGAAGAATTTGAAGAAATCATTCTTCATTATCTCGATATGGGTAAGGCCGCATTGGCAAAAAAAGCACTTAAACTCGCATTAGATCAGCACCCAAAATCAACTGGGTTAAAACTCGTACAAGTGGAGATGCTAGTCTATGACGAAAAACTAGATATAGCGGAGAAACTATTAAATGAGCTATATGCTATAGAGCCTACCAACGAGGAGATTTTTATTCAAAAAGCTAATATCTATTCCAAACGAGACCAACACGATAAAGCGGTTGAATTATTAAAAACTGCTTTAGAATATACGGATGATTATGCCGATGTATATAATCTAATTGGAATGGAATATCTGTTTATGGATAATTTAGAAATGGCAAAACAAAGTTTTATCAAATGTCTAGAGGAAGACCTTGATGATCAATCTGCTCTTTATAATGTAGTTTACTGTTTTGAATTTTTAGATCAAAATTTAGAAGCTATTG
>JBLIKD010000126.1:0-3737 GCA_047636275.1 Flavobacterium sp.
AGTGTTTTTAGAAATGTTTCTTCAGGGAGTTCTACCATGTTTATTTCGAAGGGAGTTTTCTTAATAGTCAGTATGGATTCATTCTTTACAGAAGTGATTCTGGAGTCTAATGAAACCAAATAATGCTCTTCACGTCCTGAAACCTTTAGCCTAATTTCGGTTTCATCGGGTATAACAAGCGGTCTTGCATTAAGGTTGTGAGGCGCAATTGGTGTTATTACTAGGCTTTTTACGTCTGGTGTCAATATGGGACCTCCACAACTAAGAGAATATCCTGTTGATCCAGTAGGTGTTGATACAATTAAACCATCAGCCCAATAGGAATTTAGAAACTCACCGTTAAGGTAGGTGTCAATAGTGATCATCGAGGTGGTATCTTTTCGGCTCACTGAAATTTCATTCATGGCAAAATTTATATCTTGTAGTGCTTCGTTCGAAGGGCCGCAAGATAAGCTCAATAATGTTCTTTTAGAAATCGTGTATTTTTTTTCGATAACGACTTGTAGAAATTCATCTATGTTTTCTTTTTGAACCGTTGCCAAAAAACCCAATCTTCCTGCATTAATACCTAATATAGGAATTCCAGAATCTCTTATCAGTGTTGCCGCTCTCAATATGGTGCCGTCGCCTCCAATACTAATCAACATGTCAAAACTTTGATCTAATTCCGTGTGGGAAGAAAAAGTTTTGTATTCTTTTTTTACAATTTCTTTTTCATAAAGGAGCTCTAAAAAAGAAGCTTCAATAACTAATTCCACATTGTTTTTATTAAAAAAAATGAAGATGTCCTTTATTATGGGTTCTGTGCTATTTTGATAATATTGACCGTATATGGCTACTTTCATTATTGTATTGAATCGTTTATTTATAAAATCGTTTATTTGAAGTAAAGCATAAAATAGTAAAAGAGTGAACTATTACATATTAAGGTATTTATCTAAGTAGTCTGAGCGTTCTTTCAAACTATTAATATAATTGTCTTCTTGGTGCTCCGACATGATTTCGTAGTTGTATCTCCTGAAAGATTGTATAATCTCATTAATGGCGCCTAGACTAATTTTCATTGTTATTTCAATACTATTCACATCAGACTCAGATATAAACAATCCTAAAAGTTTGCCGTTATTGCTCTCCACGATTTGCGTGATCTGGCTCATTGAATAATCCAACACTCCTTTTTTTACCTTTATTATTCTTCCTTGTTCTTTTAAGAATGGAGTTTGGTGAAAAAAGCTCATGATATCGTCTATTTCATAATAGCCAACATAGCTGTTCTTTTCATCCAGAACAGGGATTAAATTCGTATGATTTTTAGCAAAAACTTCCAATACTTCGAGCCAGATTGAATCTGTTCGTGTGAAAAAACTACCAAGAGTGTATTTGTAATCAACTACTTTTTTGTCATTATCAAAATTTTCAATATCCTCAAATGATATACTACCTATGTAGATGCCTTGTTCAACAACTGGGAAGTGTGAAAAATTCAAATCATCAAAAAAGTCTTTGACAGTCGCAATACTATCTTGGCTGTCAATGGCTTTAAAATCAGTGGTTATATAGTCTCTTATTTCCATCTTAAATAAATCCTTAATTTTTATGCAAAATAATCAAAAAAAGGCAAAAACACCTACCTTTTACTTTGTATTTTTGTAGCAATTATACAGTTATTTCATAATCAAATAGTATTCTAATGACAAAGTTAAGTGTAAATATCAACAAAATAGCTACTTTACGTAATGCCCGTGGAGGAAATGTACCTAACCTATTAAATGTGGCCACCGACATTCAAAAATTTGGTGCTCAAGGAATCACCATACACCCAAGGCCTGATGAGCGTCACATTCGTTATCAAGATGCCCGTGATCTAAAAGCAGTCGTTTATACCGAATTCAATATAGAAGGAAATCCGCAACATAACTTTATAGATTTGGTTTTAGAGTGCAAACCCGAGCAGGTAACTTTAGTTCCCGACGCTATTGGCGCATTAACCTCTTCTGCAGGATGGGATACGGTGAAAAACCAAGCCTATTTAACAGAGATGATTCAAGAGTTTCAACGCAATGGTATTCGTACCTCTATTTTTGTTGATCCGCGTCTCGATATGATAGAAGGGGCTAAACAAACGGGTACGGACCGCATCGAACTCTACACTGAAGCCTTCGCTTATGAATATGGTTTAGGGAACAAAAGCGGGATTGATCCGTATGTAAAAGCAGCAATTTTTGCTAATGAACTAGGGTTGGGAATCAATGCAGGACACGATCTAAGTTTGGACAATATCCGTTTTTTTAAAGAGAACATCCCAGACTTGCTTGAAGTTTCTATAGGTCATGCGTTAATCACTGAATCATTGTATCTTGGCTTAGATAATGTAATCAATATGTATTTACAAAAACTGAAGTGATTTTCAATTGATTGTTAAGGAATGATGATTGTTGATTGTGGGGTCAAGATTATTTTTTGTAATCTGCAATTCAAAATCTGTAATATAAAATCTCAAATTAAATGTTATACTCAAAAATAGAAGGTGAAGGAAGACCACTTTTAATTCTTCACGGATTTCTTGGGATGTCAGACAACTGGAAAACACTTGGCATGCAGTTTGCCACTGAGGGGTTTGAAGTTCATTTGTTAGACCTCCGCAATCACGGACGCAGTTTTCATGCTGAGGAATTCAGTTATGACTTGATGGCTCAGGATATTCTGGAGTATTGCAATGGCTATAATCTGACAAATATCGATATGATAGGGCATTCCATGGGGGGGAAAATTGCCATGCTTTTTGCAACATTATACCCGGAAATGGTAGACAAACTTATTGTCGCTGACATAGGGCCTAAATTCTATCCGCAACACCATCAATCTATTTTGGGAGGTTTGAACGCAGTCGATTTTTCAAAGAAACCAAGCCGATCTGAAGTGGAAGAAATCCTTACTCCTTACATATCAGATGTGGGAACTAGACAGTTTTTAATGAAAAGCTTATATTGGAAGGAGCCAGGGCAATTAGCGTTCCGTTTTAACGTAACTGTTTTTAATACTAAAATGGAGGAGATAGGATTGGCGTTACCACTAAATTCAGTTTTCGAGAAACCAATGCTTTTTATCCGTGGTGGAAACTCCAATTATATTTTAGATAGTGATTTTGAAAATATAAAAACGCATTTCCCTAATGCAACCATAGAAACAATTCCAGATGCCGGCCATTGGCTTCATGCCGAAAATCCGAAATTGTTTCACGAATTAGCTGCTTCTTTTTTTCAAGGGAATTAAGATAATTTAAAACAAGACCTTATGAATTTACATTTTAGTTCAAAGCGTAGTGTTGTAATTCAGACATCGTATGCTGGTTTTTCGATATAAAATGAAAATAATACAAGCAATTGTACTGAATTGAAAATACACACGGTCGAAGTAGTACTTTTAATTAAAATATAAATTATGAAATTAATCATCAGAATTCTTCTTACATCGGCCTTGGTTTTGTTAATCGCTAATTTTATGACAGGCGTTCATGTGGCAGGTTTTACCACGGCTTTAATCGTAGCAGTTGTTCTTGGACTTCTTAATGTTTTTATTAAACCTATCTTAATTATCTTGACCCTGCCTATTACCGTGTTAACTTTAGGATTGTTTTTGTTAGTTATTAATGCATTGATCATCCTATTATGTGATAATATTGTGGGAGGGTTTAGTGTAGATTCATTTTGGACAGCACTTTTTTTTAGTATTATATT
>JBLIKD010000127.1:0-3717 GCA_047636275.1 Flavobacterium sp.
TTTTCAAAGATTGTAAACTGCAAGCTACTCTTCTAATAAGTCTGGACGTCTCGTTTTTGTATGCTCATAGGCCATATCGTCGCGCCACTTGTCGATTTTAGCAAAATTCCCACTGGTTAATACTTCAGGAACCTTCCATCCTTTATAATCTGCAGGTCTAGTGTAAATGGGACCCGATAGCAAACCGTCTTGAAAGCTGTCTGTCAACGCTGAGGTTTCATCGCTCAAAACACCTGGAATCAATCGGATTAAAGCATCTGATAACACTAACGCGCCTAATTCCCCTCCGGACAAAACATAATCGCCAATAGAGACTTCTTTAGTAATGAAATGATCACGGACGCGCTGGTCCACTCCTTTGTAATGACCGCACAAGATGATAATATTTTCATACATGGACATGGTATTTGCCATTTTCTGGTTTAGCGTTTCCCCGTCAGGTGACATATAGATGATCTCGTCGTAGGTTCTTTCGCTTTTTAAATGCGTGATGCAAGCATCAATTGGTTGCACTGTCATTACCATTCCAGCACCACCGCCATAAGGGTAGTCGTCAACGCTTTTCTGTTTGTTAGTTGTGTATTCTCGTAAATTATGAAAATGAACCTCTACTAGTCCTTTGTCAATAGCACGTTTCATAATGGAAGCTTCAAATGGACTTCTTAGCAATTCAGGTAAAACGGTTACAATATCAATGCGCATAATTCTATATCTAAATTTATTTCATCAGTTCGCCACATTGGCGCTTGTTGAAGTTGCGAAGGTACAATGTTTTTAATTGGGTAGCTTGTTTCGGGACTGATGCTTTAGTAATGTCCGTGGTCTTAAGACCAATACTGGTGGCTTGGTTATTTATTATTATCTTCTTTTTAGAAAAGAGATACTTTTACTTTCAACTACAATAGCCGGCAGTAGCAATTTCCTGTTTAAAACAGCAGATAATTCTGTTTTTTAAGATGACTATCGAAGAAGAGCTATCGATTCTTCTATTTCTAATAGTAAGCTCAATATTTTTTACCAATGCGTTGGAGCTTTTTTCTGTTTGCGAAGGAAGTCTGTTTGCGAAGTGATCGCTTAGAAGTACGTTTTTGATCTTTTTTTATGTTTTTAATTAAGCCCCAAATTTTATATTTTGAGGCTTAAAGAACATTTCTCTTACATTAAGTTGCTAAAGAAAATAGCATTCCAAAACAACTTTTCTGTACCCAACCAGAATGATCTAAAGTTAGTGTTATCTGTAAAAATAATGATTTTTCCATCTCCCTTTTTTATGGATTGAAATGGGACCGTCCCTTTTAGTAGCTCTAAATTTTGTTTGGAAATATAACCACTAATCAATGGGTTTTTTGTGTATTGAATAGGGTTGTTATAACTGTTTTTATTAGGTTCAATAATAATAGATGTATTTCTAAAAATTGGCATTGTGTTTCTTGGCATTCCAAAATTAATTGGATGAGATAGGTCTAATTGAGTTTCAAATATTGCACCTGCGATTTCTTGTGCGCCCTTGTAATCTCCCGATTGCTCAAATGAAATATCCTTTGCCTCCAGCTTTGCAGTTTTAAAAACTAATTCTATTAATTTGTTGTCATTTAACCATTTGATTGCATCTTGATAAGCAATCAAAGTTCCGCCGCTTTGTATCCATTGCTCTATTTTTGTAATGACTTTTGGCGAAAAATCGGAATAGTTCCCATTTACTAGTATTAATGTCGTGTACTTATTTAAATCCACACGTTGTACTTGATCTATATTTATTTTAGTTAACGGCATAGCTGCCTTTTGGTCAAATAAATGCCATATTTCGCCTGCATCAGATGGATCTACTCCTTGTCCTACTACCATTGCGACTTTGGGTTGTGTTAGGGTTACAAAATTTGGATTTCCCAAGTTTATACCGTCCGTAAAGCCTGTTTCGACTCCTGTAACTTCAAAGGCATATTCAGGCATTATTTGATTAAGATAATTGAATATTTCATCGGAAGTCATTTCCTGATTTTGGACTGGAATGAGCAAGCTGCCGTAAGAAAATGTTTTGCCAACGTGCGTAAACGGTTGCTTACTTGTTTTAACGCGTAAGTTTTTAGAAAGAATCTGATTTAAGAATTTTGGGGATTGATGATCCGTCCACTCAATTAAATAACCAATAGTACTTTTTTTAGATACTACTCCCGTTTTTACCGTTGGGTTATATTTGGCTCCAGCAAGAGCAAGAGAGTTTAATCCTTCAAAATTTAAGTTGAAAGCCAAATCAAAACTCCAAGCTGAAATGTCATAAAATAAACTGTCTTTGAATATCGTTTGTTTATCAAAAATAGCGTTGATAAGTCGTGTGTTTTTCTGCTCTACTGGAATAATGTAACTTAAATTTTTAGTGAACTTCTTTTTGTTGATTGTGACATCTTCTTTCAATTCCAACATTTCAATTTTATGTTGATTCAGTATTTTTGCCAATTCATTCACCCTTGTTGCATCTTTTTCATCTCCGAATATATAGGCTTTTGTTTTGCTTTTTTTACTTTCATTTTTAGCATTTACATAAAAGTCTCTTTGATATTCAAGGAGCTCTTTTCGCATTTCATACGCTGCTTGCAGTGACGATAAACTTGTAGTAAATTGGTTTCTAATAGTAAACGGAAAAGTTAATATGCCGTTGGCGCTTTCTTGCGCATGTCCTCTTGAACTGGCTTGCTCAAACAAAATCCCAATTGTCCCATTAATATCAGGATAAGAAGAACCTTTACCATAATAAAAGTCATCATAATTTTCTTCAATAAAATAGGAGCTGCCTATTTTATCTAATGCTTTGGCGTGATATCCAGCAATTTTCCTGGTTAAAACCTGATTGAGTTCTGGAGTATGTGGGTTGGTACGACTTGGCTCTCCTGGCTGGAAGAAATAAGTAGCATTGGTTCCCATTTCGTGAAAATCACACAATATGTTTGGCATCCATTTGCGGTACGTTCTTATCCTTGCTTGACTTTCGGGAAGTTGAGCTGGCAACCAGTCGCGATTCATGTCAAACCAATAATGATTATAACGACCCTTAGGCCACATTTCATTAAATTCTCTGTCATTAGAATCAGTGACGAGGTGGGTACTTTTATTACTGTTTACCCATGTAGAAAAGCGGTGTAATCCGTCTGGATTAAAGGAAGGATCTAATAAAATAATAGTCTTTTCTAGTGTTTTTTCTAGCTCTGGACTTTCTGCAGCAGCGAGGTAGTAGGCTAAAGCAATTGCAGCGCCTGTACCGCTAGATTCATTACCGTGAATTGAATATCCTAAATATACAACAATGGGCAAATCAGAAAGATCATTATTGTTGGCCTCTGAATCTGTAATCGCTTGGTGTCTTTTAAGGATTTCATCAATATTAGCGAGGTTTTTCGGACTCGAAATAGTGAGCAATTGCAAGGGTCTATTCTCAAAAGTAGCCCCCGTTGTTTCAATTAATATTCGATTAGACGCTTTTGCGACTTCTTTCATATAAAGTGCTACTTGTGTGTGATCAGTGTGCATTTCTCCGAGTTCAAAATTGAGAACGCTTTTAGGGGTTGGGATACTTTTGTTGTACGTAACGTTTTGTGGTAAATAATAATCTAATGTGGGTTGCTGTTGTTGCGCATTACCAAAAAAGGTGAACAGTAGTATGCTGTAATAGAGTAATTTCATAGTGTATTTGGTTTATTTGGTTTGATATATGTATTAGCTATG
>JBLIKD010000128.1:0-3620 GCA_047636275.1 Flavobacterium sp.
TAAAACATTACTTGAGTTTGGAACTATAATAGCAGTGTTGTTATTAGCTCCAGCTTCTGTTGAATGGAAAGTGAGGATAGTGTAGCTTCGATCTTGTGATCCTAAAATAGCATTTATGGGAGCAGTGAGGTTAAAATTAGCCTTGAGAGGTGCTTCAGAAGCATTTCTGGTGCAAAGTGTTAAGTCGCTAGGAATAGTACTAATTGTTGGACTATCAACAATTCGCAAAGCGAAAGAACGGGTTTCAAAACAAGCGATATTTGGATTTTTTATTCTTGCATAAATTACTACGCCATTCTCAGCGGTAGAAATGGTATGCGAGTTCCCTATCATATTATTTCCTGTTTCGGCATCATCAATATTAAGATGATACGTTATTATCGTTCCTAGAGCCAAGTCATCGATAGCTCCGCTAGTGGTGGTGGATTGATTTTCCCCCGCCATTAGTATTGTTGTGTTTTTTGTTAAATCAAAATTGTAAGTTAATGCACCAATGTTACACATATAGAGGGGAGGGACAGTTGTCATTACTCCAATTTTGGGGTATATTTCAACCTTTATTTCATCGGTTACCTCCGTACAACCAGGTTCGATATAGCTCACACTATAATTATGAATTCCGGAACTGACGAGCGGTATAAACATATTAAGATCTAAAGTGGCTGCTGTTTGTGCTGGTGAAAACGGGACGCCTTCTTTTTTCCACTCAAAAGTAGTTCCGATAGGTAAATCAGTTGCTGTCAGTATTGGTAAAATTGTCGTTGGACAAATGGCTCTATTGTTGGCAACTGTATAGTCTATACCTAATACATATTGTCCAATATTAAAACTGTTAGCCTCTAAGAAAATAGCAGAATCGTTGTCTACATTATTGCCACCGTCAGCAATTACTAATTTGATTCTATAAGTATGTGTAATGTCTAATCCTGATGCAGAAGCTAGCATCTCTACCGTTTGTCCATTAAAATTAATTGCAGGTCCAAAACCACTAAGGTTGTATGCACCAAAGTAGTTTGGATTTGCAGAAGGACAATTTGAATTGTAAGTATTGTCTCGAATGGTTTCAACTGAAACGGGGCTATTGGTACCGGGAACTACTGCAAGATTTCGATTTACTCCTCCCGCGGTTATATCTTTTAATAAAAAGGCAAAAGCATCTGAAAAACGGCACTGTGAAGTTCCATATTCTTCTGAAGCAAATAAGAACGAAAAATTAAAGTTGGGTGTTTTGGGCTGAAAATCAAATTCGATATACGTTGCATTTATAGAATTAATAGTAATGCCAGATTGTGATAAAAGATTATTTTCTAAATCAGTATCACCAGTCCAAGAATTGCTACCGTCACTAAGTATGCTGTCATTAGGAGCGGGAACTTTAGTTACATCACCAGTTGATAATACTACGCCACCAGTAAAAGGGAAGTTGGTATTGGTGTTTGTAAAATATCCAATGCTATTAGTGGAGCCAAACTGTGTTCCAGATTTAAAATTGACGTTAGTCGCATTAACACAAGGAGAGTTAATCAATATTTGATTAACCAGTTCACTGGGGGTGTATGAAGTTGTATTAACAGTTATTGATTGTGAAAAAGAAGAAAAACAAAACATCAAAATTCCAAGAGTAATGACTTTTTTCATCTGCTGATAATTTATGTGTTACTTAAAAATAAGATTTATAAAATGAATATTTTAGTATTTGATATGTTATTTAACTATTTAATTATCAGTGTAGTAAAAGTGCTATATTTCTATATTTAGTCTTTTGAAAGTATTAGAATTTATTTTGTAACCATATTAAATAATTAGAATTATCTTTGCACCCTTAAAACCTTTACAAAATGATATTATCACAAATTCTTACGCCTTCAATTGAAAAAGCAGTCCAAGCCTTATTTGATATTGCTATTGACAAAGTGGAATTTCAAACCACACGGAAGGAATTTGAGGGAGATATAACGCTAGTGATTTTTCCATTATTAAAAGTTGTTAAAAGTAATCCTGTAGAATTGGGAAATAAAATTGGAAACTATTTAGTAGAAAATGTAGCTGAAGTGAGCCGGTTTAATGTGGTTTCCGGTTTTTTGAATATTGTTATAGCGGATGAATATTATTTGAATTCATTTAATAGAATGAAGGACGATACAAAATTTGGTTTCGTAACACCAAATCCTGAAGATACAGCTGTAATGGTAGAGTATTCTTCACCTAATACGAATAAACCGCTGCATCTAGGTCATGTTCGTAATAACCTACTAGGTTATTCTGTAGCTGAAATTATTAAGGCTTCCGGTAAAAAAGTATTTAAAACACAAATAATCAATGATAGAGGAATTCATATTTGTAAATCAATGCTGGCATGGCAGAAATTTGGAAATGGAGAAACTCCCGAGTCTACGGGTCAAAAAGGAGATAAATTAGTAGGTAATTATTATGTGGCTTTTGATAAAGCGTATAAAGTGGAAATTGCTCAATTAATGAGTGAAGGAAAAACAGAAGAAGAGGCTAAAAAACAAGCACCAATCATTCTGGAAGCGCAAGAAATGTTATTGAAATGGGAAGCTGGCGATGAAGAGGTAATATCACTTTGGAAAAAAATGAACCAATGGGTTTATGATGGTTTTGCGACTACTTATAAGAATTTAGGAGTCGATTTTGATTGTTTTTACTATGAAAGCAAAACCTATTTATTAGGGAAAGATGTAGTTCAAATTGGTTTAGAAAAAGGAGTTTTTGAAAAAGACCCTGATGGTTCTGTCTGGATCGACTTAACCGATGAAGGTTTAGACCGTAAAATCGTATTGCGTTCTGACGGTACCGCGGTATATATGACTCAGGATATTGGTACTGCGATTCAACGTGTGAAAGATTTTCCAGAGATTGGCGGAATGGTTTACACTGTTGGTAACGAACAGGATTACCATTTTAAAGTATTGTTTCTGATATTGAAAAAATTAGGTTTTGAATGGTCTGCAAGCCTATATCATTTATCATACGGAATGGTAGATCTACCTTCCGGAAAAATGAAAAGTCGCGAAGGAACTGTAGTGGACGCGGACGATTTGATGCAAGAAATGATAGATACTGCTCAAAAAATTGCCGAAGATTTAGGCAAGTTAGATAGTTATTCTGCTGAAGAAAAGACAAAATTATACAGTACGATTGGCCTTGGTGCTTTGAAATATTACATATTGAAAGTAGACCCAAAAAAGAGAATCCTTTTTAATCCGGAAGAATCTGTTGATTTTGCAGGGAATACAGGGCCTTTTATTCAATATACCTATGCTAGAATTCAATCAATTATTCGTAAAGCGAATTTTGATTTTTCTAAGGAATCAGGGATGATAGCCCTTCATCCAAAAGAGAAAGAATTATTGAAACAATTAGAATTGTTTCCTGAAGTGATTCAAAATGCAGCCCAGAATCATAGTCCTGCCTTATTGGCAAATTTCGTCTATGATTTAGTACGTGAGTACAACTCTTTTTATCAAGCGGTACCTATTCTGGGTTCAGAAGTAGCAATAGAAAAAGTATTCAGAGTGCAGTTGTCAAAAAAAGTAGCAGATACTATAGCAGCGTCTTTCAGTTTGTTAGGAATTAGTGTTCCGGAGCGAATGTAATAA
>JBLIKD010000129.1:0-3231 GCA_047636275.1 Flavobacterium sp.
GGGATCAGAATTAATTCTGATTATTAGAATTAAACATCACTTTTAGTCGATCTGCGTGAGGGATATAAGCTCGCTACCACAGGATTTGGTATGACTCGACATCTTCCTAAAAAAGAGCAAATAAATAGAAAACAGGATAGTCCTTTTTTAGGAATGGTGGCACGCCCTAAAAAAAGTCATTATTAGTGGTTTTACCCTCTTAATTTTAGATTAAATTAACAACTGTGCAAATATGGATTTCAACATTTTTAAGTACTTTTGTACAACATTTAAAAAATGTAATTCCTTACAAATGAACAAAAAAATATTCTCCTTTTTATTTTCTACAAGATTGATGGCGCTTCTTTTCCTTTCCTTTGCAATAGCGATGGGTGTGGGGACTTTTATCGAAAGTAAATACAATACAGATACAGCTCGAATTTTTATTTATAATGCTTGGTGGTTTGAAGCTATCATGGTGTTTTTTGTGATTAATTTCATAGGAAACATAAAGAGATACCAACTTTGGAGGAAAGAAAAATGGGCTACGTTGTTGCTCCATTTATCTTGGATCTTTATTATTTCAGGTGCTTTTGTAACTCGTTATATCAGCTATGAGGGTATGATGCCAATACGAGAAGGAGCCGCTGAAAATAAGTTTTATTCAGACAAAACTTTCCTTACCGTTTTTGTTGATGGAGATTACAAGGGTGATATGAGGCGAAAAGTTTTTGAAAAACCACTGCTGCTATCGCCCGCTACCAATAATAGTTTTTCTATCTCCGATAAATTTGCCGATACATCCTTTGAGGTAGAATTCGAAGAATTTATTATGGGGGCTAAGGAATATGTAAAAGCAGATCCTACTGGAGTTTTATACATGAAATTAGTGGAAGCAGGGGATGATGGACGAGATGAACATTTTCTTAAAGAAGGAGAAGTTCAAAACATTCACAATGTCTTATTTTCATTAAATAAACCAACAGATGGTGCTATAAATATTGTCACCTCCGGAGATGGCTATACAATCCAAACTCCGTTTGAAGGAAACTTTATGAGAATGGCTGATAAATTACAGGGCGAGGTAGTTAAAGATGTCGTACAGCCTTTAATGATGCGTTCCCTTTATAGCATTGGAGAGAGGAGATTTGTTTTTCCGGATCCTGCTGTAAAAGGAGTGATTGCTTATGAATCTAAAAACGATTACAAAGCTAAAAATCATGAAGATGCTATAGTGTTAAAAGTGAAAGCAGACGGACAGGAAAAAGAAGTAACTGTCGTAGGTTCGAAGGGAAAAATAGGGGATGCTAAAACGGTCAAAATAGGAGATATTGACTATACTGTTTTTTACGGAAGTAAAGCTTACGAGCTGCCTTTCAAGATTAAATTGAATGACTTTATTGCCCAGAAATACCCCGGTACAGAGAAAAGCTACTCTTCTTTTGAAAGTAAAGTAACTATTCAAGACTCCTCAGAAGTATTTGATGCTAGAATTTATATGAATAATATTTTGGATTACGAAGGATATCGTTTCTTTCAATCTTCATTTGATCCTGACGAAAAGGGAACGGTGCTATCTGTAAGTCATGATTTTTGGGGAACAGCTATTACTTATGTTGGTTATTTTATGTTATTTTTTGCTATGATGTCAATTATGTTTACAAAACACTCTCGCTTTGCTGACTTACAAAAAAAATTAGAAGTGGTTAAAAAGAAAAAAACTAAGTTACTTACCGTTTTGGTTTTAATAATGAGTATGAGCAGTTTTGCCCAGACTCATAATCACGAACATGATGAAGATGGAGGCCATGCCGATCATGTAGAAAAGGGAACTCATGTTAGAACTGCACCAACAGAAAAACAGTTGGATTCGTTACTTAATAAGTTTAAAGTTAGTGAGGAGCATGCGGAAAAGTTTGGAAGACTTGTTATTCAGGATGCAGGTGGGCGAATGAAACCGATTAATACATTTTCTTCTGAGCTGTTGAGGAAAGTAAGTCATTCCAATGAATATAAGGGAATGAATCCTGATCAGGTATTTCTATCAATATCTCAATATGCACAGTTCTGGATTGAAATTCCTTTGATTTACATGAAAGGAGGAAACGATAGCATCCGTAAAATTATAGGTGTAGATGTGAAAGCTAAATATGCGCCTTTTATTTCCTTTTTTGATGACAAGGGGAATTATAAACTATCTCCTTATTTAGATGCGGCCTATAAAGCGGCTAATCCAAATCAATTTGAAAAAGACTTTATTGAAACGGACAAAAAGGTAAACTTGATGGAATCCGCGTTAAGCGGAAGAATTTTAAAAATTTTTCCAATTCCTAATGACGCGAATAACAAATGGGTTTCTTCATTAGAACTAGGTGAAGCTGGATTAAAAGGGATGGATTCGACATACACCAAGAGTGTTTTACCTTTATACTTCGGTTCGTTAAATAATGCCTCTAAATCTGGCGATTATAAAAATGCGGATGACTTAGTAGAAAGTATTAATGGTTTTCAAAAGAGGTTTGGTAGTAAGGTGAGACCTAGTGACGATAAAATATCGGCCGAAATACTGTATAACAAATTTGATATATTGCAAAAACTGCCTTACTGGTATCTTTTCGCTTCTATTTTGATGCTGCTTTTTACCATTATACAAATTTTTAAAGAGACTAAATTAATGCGTGTTTTAGTAAATACAATGCACATAGTAATTGCAGCATTGTTCGCTTTACACACCTTTACGTTAGGAGCTCGTTGGTTTATATCTGGTCATGCACCATGGAGTAATGCGTATGAAGCGATTGTTTATGTCGCGTGGGCAACTATGTTTTTTGGTTTAGCATTTGACATTAAGTCTAAACTGACTGTAGCTTCCGCTGCATTTGTATCGGCTATTATTTTATCCGCAGCCTACATGAATTGGATTGATCCAGAAATTGCTAATTTACAGCCCGTTCTTAACTCTTATTGGTTGATGATTCATGTTGCTGTTATTGTTGCGAGTTATGGTCCATTTGCATTGGGTATGATTTTAGGATTTGTTTCTTTGTTGTTGATACTTTTCACCAATGAAAAAAACAAGACTAAGATGGATTTGAATATTATGGAAATCACTTACATCAATGAACTGGCATTAACAGTAGGATTAATTCTACTTACTATTGGTAATTTCTTAGGTGGGCAGTGGGCCAATGAAAGCTGGGGACGTTACTGGGGATGGGATCCAAAAGAAACTTGGGCATTGATTAGCATCAT
>JBLIKD010000130.1:0-3213 GCA_047636275.1 Flavobacterium sp.
GAAGATTCTGTTATATTCATTGTTTGTTCACCCATTCAAACAGCCTTTTTGCATCCTCTAATTTAAATAGTTGAGTACCTTCATTCATCGTTGCCGCCGATCCACAGGCCACCCCCCAACGAAGCACTTCTTTAAGAGGTTTGTTTTGGGCCAAAGCCCATACCATACCACCGACCATACTATCTCCAGCACCAACAGTACTTTTTTTAGCAACATTGGGCGCAGGAACATAGTCATAGGAATCTTTTGTCACCAATACTGCACCTTGAGGCCCCAGCGATACAACCACAATTTCGGCACCGCCCTTACTAATTATTTCTTTTGCAGCCTCATTAACCTCCTCCATCTCCAGGTGTTTAACGCCAACTAATTTTGCTAATTCCCCAACATTAGGTTTAATCATATAAACCCCAGCTTCCAGTGCTTTTCTTAATGGTGCGCCGCTAGTGTCTATAATAAGTTTTGAATTTGATGTTTTTGCCATTTCGGCTATTTGTTTATAAAAATCCACAGACATGCCTTCGCTCAATCCACCACTTACAATCAAATATTTAAACTCTAGTTCTTGAATAGTTGAAATGATTTTATCTTTTTCAGAGCTTGTGACGGGAGGTGACGGAAAAACAAAGCGAAACTGAGAATTTGTGTTATCATCAACTGCAACGAAATTTTCTCGTGTCCCACTCCGCGTTTCAATGGCTTCAAAAGAAATCGATTCTTCTTTTAAAAGATCTTTTAACATCTCTCCTGTTGATCCACCAGAAGTTATTATCGCAAGTGACTTCCCCTCAAGTCTGGATATCGCTTTAGAAACATTGATTCCACCACCTCCTGCATCAAACAAAGGCGTTTGACAACGAATTTTTTGTTCAGGAACCAATCCTGAGAAATGAGCGCTTTTATCTAAAGCTGGACTGACCGTTAGAGTTACGATGTCGAATGATTTCATCTTATTTAATTTAAGTACTCTAAAGATGCGAAAAAATATCTAACTGACATGTAGCGTCCACTAGTTAGTTCTTTTCAGATGATGAATCCTCTATGTATTAAACAAAACCTTTGTACCTTTGCCTCTCTACCACACTTTAAAATGAGGTTGCTAAAAATAAACTTAAAAAAATGATTGAAGATAAAACCCCACAGCGCACTAGTATAGCTCAATTAGGAGAATTTGCATTGATTGATCACCTAACAAAAAACTTTGAAATCAATCAGGCTTCAACTTTAAAAGGAATTGGTGATGACGCTGCAGTGCTAGACTTTAAGGATAAGAAAGTCGTTATATCTACAGATATACTGGTTGAAGGAGTCCATTTTGATTTAGCCTACATGCCTTTGAAACATCTAGGGTATAAAGCAGTCACTACAAATATTTCTGATATTTGTGCAATGAATGCGAAAGCTACACAAATTACGATTTCCATCGCCGTTTCTAATCGTTTTCCACTAGAAGCGTTAGATGAATTATTTGCAGGAATTACACATGCTGCTAATGAATATAAAGTAGATGTGATAGGTGGAGATACTACTTCGTCACAAAAAGGGTTAATTATCAGCATCACCGTAATTGGCGAAGCAGATGAAGACGAAATTGTTTACAGAAATGGTGCTAAACAAACTGACTTATTAGTCGTTACTGGTGATATTGGTGCCGCTTACATGGGACTGCAAGTTTTAGAGCGAGAAAAACAAGTTTTCCAAGTAAATCCTAATTCACAACCGGATTTAGATGCTTATACTTATTTAATAGAGCGTCAACTTAAACCGGAAGCTCGAAAAGACGTTCGTACTTTATTGCATGCCTTAGAAATAAAACCTACAGCAATGATTGACATTTCAGATGGACTGTCATCTGAAATCATGCACATATGCAAGCAGTCAAAAGTGGGCTGTAATTTATATGAAGACAAGTTACCTCTTGATCCGCAGCTGATCAATGTCTGTGAAGAATTCGACATCGATTCTACAACAGTGGCCATAAACGGTGGTGAAGATTACGAATTACTTTTCACCATTGCTATGGAAGACTTTGATAAAATTAAAGGAAACCCTAATTTCTCCATTATTGGACATATGACGCAGGAAAGCGAAGGAATCCATTTAATTACTCGAGCAGATACTAAAATCCCTCTAAAAGCACGCGGTTGGGATGCTATGACAGAATAAAAAATAAAAAACGGCATTTATAAAGTTATAAATGCCGTTTTTTTGTCTTTGTTGCGCGTTAAAATAGCAGCCCTAAATTTCTTGCTTCACGAACCAAGTCGATATCAGTTCCATCAATTACTTCTAAAAGTTGCTTAAGATTTAACTTTCGAACTTCGATTGCATTCATAGATATGGGAATGTATTGTGTCATGTCTTTGCTTTTTGTCCCTTTTGATAAATGAAATAAAATTTGCTTATCAAACAGGTCAATTTCAATTCCTTTATCCTGCGAATCCAACATTTTAATAACTGATTGACTGTAGTACGTTTCGTTTTTTATTACCTTATCAAAGGCGAATAATAGCTCGTCAAATGTCAAATCATTTTTTATGACCAATCCATTCGGATTTATGTTTTTTATAATTGTTTTTATCTTTAGAAACTCTGTGAACATTGTCAATAAGATAATTTTGCAATTTGGCATAAATTCTAAAAGCAACTTGGCCAAGTCTTCGCCTGAATAAATGCCCTTATCCTCATAAGGCGGCATACTTATATCTAAAAAAGCAATATCAAAAACATCCGATTCCCGATTTGTAATTAAATTATAGGCCGACTCGCAATCTTTTGCTTCCGATATAACAAACTCATGATTTTTTGGATTATATCGTGTAATCGCGTTTTTGTACCCTTGTATAATAAACGGGTGATCATCCACAATTAGTATATTATTTTTAATAGTTGTTGCGGTAGCAGATTCAATTGTCATTTTTATATAGGTATTAATTTTTGTTCTATTGGAACGCTGATAGTGATAGTTGTACCTTCTCCCTTTTTTGAGTAAATCTGAAATTCGCCATTGCACTCTTTAGTACGGGAGAGCATATTTTGAATCCCGATGCCCTTCTTTTTTACTTTTGCATTAAATCCGATGCCGTCATCACTGATTACGAGAACGAGATTATCCTCTTTTACTTTCAATTCTATTTTAACAGTATTCGCATTGGCATACTTGTTACTATTTTGAAGCGACTCTTGCATAATACGGTATAAATTGATTTTCAC
>JBLIKD010000131.1:0-3134 GCA_047636275.1 Flavobacterium sp.
ACAACCTCCTTCGATTAATTCGGATTATCTGCAACACCCCACCTATCCAAACTTCTTAAAATATTTTCAAGCGATCTTCCTCTCTTGGTCAATTTGTATTCCACTTTCGGAGGAACCACAGGAAAAATTTTTCTGGAAATAAGTCCGTCTTTTTCTAATTCTCTTACGGTTTGGGTAAACATTTTATTAGAAATACCGGAGATTTTTTTTTGTAATAACCCAGACCGTAAACCGCCATCCAATAAATGAAATAAAATTAAGGGCTTCCATTTAGTCCCTATTAAATTCATTGTATAATTGAGAGGACAATAATTTTTTTCGCTCATTTTAAATATTAATCAATTGATAATGTATATTTTACTCTTTTTAGTATGTATAATACTTGACAGTGCGTACTTGCTATTAAAACAAATATAATCTAATTTTGTACTCTAAGGCAATAACACATGACAACTAAGACAAATTATCCCAAAGCATTTTCTCATATCGGAATCACAGTACCCAATATAAAAGAAGCGGTTACCTTCTACTCAGAGGTGATGGGCTGGTACATTATTATGGAACCGTCCACAATCAAAAAAGAAAAAGAAACGGCTATTGGCCAAATGTGCATTGACGTTTTCGGTGAAGATTGGGAAGAATTTGAAATTGCGCATTTAGCCACTTCAGACGGTATAGGAATAGAATTATTTTCATTTCCACACGGAATTAAAGAAGCGCCTGAATTCAATCCTTTCAATACGGGACTTTTTCATTTTTGTATCCAAGATCCAAACATTGAAGACCTCATCGCTAAAATTATATCTTATGGTGGCAAACAAAGAATGCCTATTCGAGAATATTATCCTAAAGATAAACCTTTTAAAATGTGCTACGTAGAAGATCCCTTCGGAATTGTTTTCGAAATATACACACACAGTTATGAACTAACGTATTCTTCAGGAGCGTACACAAAATAAATCAATAAAGTTCAATAGGCTCTATTGGACTATTAAAACCCACTAAAATGAAAAAAAGTATTTATCTACTCTTCCTTTTTATGGCGGTTTTTTCTTGTAAAGAGGCGACCAACAAGACAATAGACACTGAAGTATCAAAACAAGGAGACAGTATTACAAAACAAGTACTACCAGTTGCTGAATTTATTGGTCAGCAAGTAACTGGCGTTACTGTAACTTTGACAGAACGAATTTTTGTAAACTTTCCTCGCTGGAGAAAAGGAGTTGAAAACTCAGTAGTCGAGATCACTAAAGACAATCAAAAATTAGCCTATCCCAATGAAGAATGGAATTCTTGGGAAATTGGTGACGCAGTTGAAGATCAAAAATTTATTGGTGTTCAATCTGTAGTGGCTTTTGAAAACAAACTGTATGTATTAGACACACGCAGTCCATTATTTGGTGCCGTTTTAGATGCACCTCGCCTTTTTGTTTTTAATCTAAGTGACGACACATTAGAGAAAATCCATACGTTACAAAAAGACAGTTATTACCCTAATTCTTATATTAACGATTTGCGCGTTGATGCAAAAAATAATAAAATTTATTGCACTGATTCTGGCAGGGCCGGTTTAATAGTACTGGATATGACTTCGGGAAAATCTACTCGAGTTTTAGACAATCATTTTTCTACAAAAGCAGAGCAATCCTATTTAACTTTCGACCACAAAAAATGGGAGAATACTATTAACTCTGACGGAATTGCGTTAGACACTAAAAATGACTTGCTCTACTTTCATGCACTAACAGGCTACAGTTTATATTCCGTACCCACAAAAGTATTGGCTAATGCAACTAATGCAGAAGTAGAAAAATCAGTTAAATTAGTAGCGAAAACAGCAGCTCCCGATGGAATGCTATTGGACGAAAATGGCACTTTATATTTTGCTGATTTAGAAAATAACAAAATTATGTACCGCAAACAAGATGGCAGTATTCACACCCTAGTGGAAGGTGAAAAAATCAGATGGGCTGACACGTTTAGCATCTATAACAACTACTTGTATTTCACCAACTCTAGAATTAATGAAGTTACAGCCGATATTTCAAATATGACTTTTACTTTGAACAAAATAAAATTAGCTGACAATTGAAGGAAGGGCAAGTTGACTTAACTGCTTAGCCATTTTTCTACTTCAAAAATAATCACACAGAAAGCCGCTTTTAAAGTAATTTAAAGGTGGTTTTTCTATTGAATTAAGCGCTATCGTCTTGCCAATTGTATATTTACATTGCAGTAAAAATACCAATAACATCCATGGAACTAAAATCCCGAATGATTGTTATCAGGATAATTTAAAACGGAAGACATGAAAAACGTGCGAAACTCACTAATGATAATTTACAAATCACAACTCTTTTCGTCTTATCAATGTAACAATTACTAAAAACTAGCGTCTTATTAGCACAGTTAACTTTCTATCAATCCTAATAAAAATAGTCGATTTCGAAAGAATGAAGCGCTATCGTTGGTGCCAACTGGGAACAAAACTGAACTTTAAATGATTAATTAAAAATTAACTTACCCCGAATGAAAAAAATAATACTACCGCTTTTTCTTTTGCTCGCCCTAACAGGAAAAGCACAAATGAAGGCAGACGATGTAAATACCTTCACCCTGAAAAACGGAATGAAAGTATTAGTTGTAGAAGACTTCTCTATCCCAAACGCTAATATGTATCTGTTCTACAAAGTAGGGAGTCGCAACGAGTATCAAGGTATTACTGGTCTTTCTCATTTTTTTGAACATATGATGTTCAATGGTGCAAAAAAATATGGTCCGAAACAATTTGACCAAACAATGGAGTTCAATGGAGGTGCGAATAATGCCTATACTACTGAAAATGTTACCGTGTATACAGATTGGTTTCCTTCCTCAGCTGCTGCTGTAATATTTGACCTCGAAGCAGATCGTATTTCGAGCTTGAGTATTGATCCTAGCATTGTTGAAAGCGAAAGAGGTGTTGTACTAAGTGAACGTCGTACAGGTCTTGAAAATTCTCCTTGGCGACTGTTGTCGCAGTCCATGCAGGCAACTGCTTTTCAAGAACATCCCTACCACTGGCCGGTGATGGGTTATGAAGATGATATGAAAAATTGGAACCAACAAGACTTGGAGCGTTATTTTAAAACATA